>NZ_CAXAVM010000059.1:0-35833 GCF_963972345.1 uncultured Gimesia sp.
AGGTCTCCACCTCAGGCACTCTCATCAAACGGGTGAGAGTGCTTTTTTAATGCGCGGCAGCAATTTATCCGTACAAGGATCAGGTTAACCAGGAGCGGCTTTGATGTGGCTGTTCGGCCTGCTCCAGATGGTGTGGCCGTTGTAGAGACTCGTGGGAGTGGATTACAGCCTGTGCTTCCGGAGTTTCATCCTTGAGCATTGCCATCAGATCACACCAGCCTTCCCGGTGGATCTCAAGAACTTTGATTGCACTCTGGATAAAACTGGCATCCTGTTTCACATCAGCGTGATGCAGATTTTCATAGACGAACACAAACAGTGCCTTCAGTTGTTCCACCATTTCGGGCTGCTGGGAAGGGTCCAGTCCGCCAATCAGTTCGGCTACCAGGTCACGACTTTTATCAAGCGCGAAATGTGCCTGCTCAAAATGTTTATCTGCTGCAGCCAGCGCTGCTTTTCTGGCGAAACGCAGTGCACCGTCGACGACCATGAGATGTAACTGAAGTGGTTTTGCTGTCAGTACCTGATTTTCGAGATAGTCTTTTCCGTTCATCTCCCTGGTGGCCCTTTATGTAATTGAAATAGATCGTAATTTCGTTCGCTGTTATTTCTTTTTGTTCGTATTCAGTAATGTGAGACTTTCGAGCGCAGTCTGTTGCGAATTCAACTGGTTCACGATGGTCTCCTGAAGCGTGAACTGGCGAATAAGGCGTTCACGCCGGTCTTCCAGAATCGTGTTCAATTCGTCAACGCGGTTATTCAATGCCAGTGCTGAAGCCTGCAGGGAATCGGACTGTGCTTTAAGTGTTCCGGTAAACGGATCGGTCATCGCAGTGATGATTTCGTCCATGACGACTGCAAAACCGGTGTCTTCCTGCTGGAAGAACTCGGTGACGGAATCGGGGTCGTCCGCCAGGAGCGCTTCGAGGGTCGCGCTGTTCAATTCCAGTTTTCCATTACCGTTAAACTGGACTCCCAGTTCAGACATGCTTTTGATGGCGCTGTTGCTGATGGAAAGTTTTTTGGTCAGCATTCCTTCCAGGCGGGAAACTGTGGTCAGAACCACACTGTTTCCGTTCAGCACTCCCCGCTGATTGGTGTCGACGTTGTAGCTGGTCAGTGTTTTTGTCGCGTCTACAAAACTGTTATAAGACGTGATAAACGAATTGATTGTACTTTTGATTCCCGAGGTATCCCGGGCGACGTTGATGGTTGACGGAGAGGTCCCGACCGACTTCAGATCGATCTCCAGGCCGGTGATGGCGTCATTGAAACTGTTGGTAGAAGAGGTCAACAGAAATGAAGTCTGGGGATTACTTCCGATACGGATTAATGCATCATCTGCTTCAACCGAAGTGGCGAATCCGAAATTAAAATCGCTTTCCAGAGTCAACCCGCCGGCAGCGCCACTGCGGGACGAGGTAATCGAAAGACGTGCGGAATTAAACGCGGTTCCATCATCGATGATCGTGGCGGAAGCAACTCCAGTGGCATTAATCTTTTCTGTAATGTCTTCAAGTGTATCAGTCGCTTCCACAGAAATTTCTGTGACCTGGCGACTGGTGACTCCCATCGTTCCCGATCCCTTAATTCCCAGGGTGGCGGCAACGGTACCGCTGGAAACTTCTTCCACTTTAACGTCAAAAGCGCTGCCGCCGGTACTTTCCACAATAAAGCCGTCACCGGTGTCGTTCAGCCGTGCTATGACCTGGGCACCGGCGGTGCCTGCAGCATCATTGATTTTTGTAAGCACGTCTCCGACGGTTTTCGTTGTTTCAGGATCAGAAAGGTTGACGTTGAAACTGACCCCGGCGCGGTCGGTGATGCGGATACTGCCCAGGGAAACGGCTGTCCCGTTTTTCCCGTAAGTTGACAGTGAGGTGTCCTGATTGATGTAACGTAAATCGAGGGAACCGGAATCAACAGTGTGTTTGGAGTCGGCCAGGAGCGTATCGATTTTCAGGAAGCTGGCCAGATTACCCGAGGTATCCTGGATTTCGATCGACGTTCCTGAAGCCGCGGAAGTGTCTTTAATCTGGATACCAGTTTTGGTGGCGTTGAGACTGGCCTCGATCTGAATGCTGCCGTTCGCATTGATGGCATCAATTACATCATCCAGTGTTTCGACACCTGTAAAATCAATAGTCGCATTTCCGCCTGCGCCATCTTCAAAATAAACCTGGCCGGCATTCAGGACGGGACCGCTGGCCGAGACGCCGCCATTTAAATTTCGCAGTAAAACCGAGTTCAGGCCTCCTGATAATGTACCTGTTATTGTGCCGCCCAGTCCTGTGGTCTCGATTCCCAGTTCACGGGCCGCCAGTGAGCCGTTCAAGGCGGTCACTTCAAACGTCGTGGCAACTCCACCGGTGTTGTCGGTCAGACTCAGTTTGCCAGCACTGGTAATTTCTGCAGTGACTATACCGCCATTAGAGGCATTATTATTGATCAGATCGACGACATCACCCAGTGATTGGGCTGAATCCAGATTGACATTGAAAGTCGATGCATCAGAGGCCGTGATCTGCAGATCTTCTAAACCACTGACAGTATTAATGCCGTTACCATCGTTGATCTGCGACAGGTTGAAATCGCTGGTGACGCGATAGACGGAATCGCCCGTTAATGTCGAGCCTGCGACAGATTGCAGTATTCCCAGGTCGGCGGCGGTTTTTCCCCCCGCGACTTCGGAGACTTTCAGGGTTCCGAGCCCGGAACTGGTATCGGTCAGCACGAGGTGGTCGTCTTCGATACTGGCAACAATGGAAGTGGCGGAACCGTTGATTTCATCGACCACATCCTGGATGTTGAGTGTTCTCGTCAGATCGATGACTTCGGTCTGACCGTCGCGGTCAGTGATGCGAATGCTGCCACGCTGGACTCCCAGGCCATTATTTAATTCTTCCAGCAGTTTCGATTCGTTCAGCTTTCCGCCTTGTGAAAGCGTGATGGTCGTTGCCGTTCCGATGGGAGTGGAGTCGGCATCGGCGAAGCCCTTCGAAACGACCTGATGGTTCGAAGCCAGACGCAGCCCCTGCAACTGGTAAGATGCGGCGGTGGCCGTACTGTTGGCGGCGACATTGAACTGGCTGGTGTCAGAACTGGTGGCCTGCAGGGTTTCAAAGGTACTTTTCAGACCCAGTTTCTTGACTGAATTGTTGAGGGTCAGCAGGTTGGCTTCGAGGGTTTTAATACCCCCTTCGGTTGCTTCAAAGGCAGAAGCGCGGTTCGCAAGTTTCACCAGGGCATTGCGTTGCACGCCGATGATCGCGTCCACAATCTCATTGATATTCAATCCGGTTGCCAGACCGACACCGGAACTGATGCCTGACATGTTACCAAGCCTGTTTCAAGATAAATTAGCTGAGAGTCCTCAGAAATCAGTCCGCGCATGCAGGACTGCTGCATCTAAGTATTTATCGGTTAGTTAAAGGTTGCTGCTTGAACGGAGTACCAGCTGGCACACTACCACCCTGGCTTCGGAGTCAGTTTCTGTGGATTATAGCGGCTGGGTGGTGTGGTTTATTCGATCACGGCGTAAGAAAGCGAAGTCGCAAACGGGAAACGTTTCAATCGCAGATTTGGCAGCCCGAGGGTTTCCATGGCTGCTAATGTTTCACCTGGAAATAGATCCATATTGAGTTCATCAAAGGCGATGATCGCCCCCTTAGGCATCCGGGGGATCAGCAGTTCCAGCGCGACTTTGGTCGGCTCATACAGATCGGCATCCAGGTGCAGCAGGGACACCACCAGGTGCTGATTCTTTTCCAGGTACGCCGGCAGAGTGGCACTGATATCTCCTTTGACCAGTTCGACTTTCGAAATATGATTCAGGTAACGAGTGGAATTATAAACCTGAATTGCTTTCTCCAGGTCTTCCATGGCGTTTTCTTCTGATTTAAACCCGCCCACTTCCAGGTGCTCGCTGGTACCCGTGGTGTCCTTTTCGCTCAATGAAGGGAAGCCCTCAAAGGTATCAAAGCCGATGATTTTGCGGAGATAGTTGACCGGTTCCAGGATCGCGCTGAATTGCGCCCATGCCATCAGGCTGGCACCGCGGTGCACGCCCAGTTCGACGATTGATCCATTGACTTCGAGTTGCTGTCGGAAAATTTCGTAGCGGGCCAGAAGTTTTGTAATGGACTGGCGGGAGACATACTTGGTAAACGCATCGAGGTTGTTCAGGTTCGAGCCGACGCTCGATTCCCAATATTCTTCGACCGCATTCAACGCATTCAGGTCACTGTTCGACTGATTTTGTGACTCGCCTACGTTTCCTTTTAACAGCCCTTTTTTTTCTGACATTTGAAATACGCTTTATTTATGATGTAGAAAGTGAAATCAGACAGGAAGTCGTGTGAAAATTCTGGTTATGATGCGGTTCGCTGCATGGCCCGTCTGGCATGTGTAATGTCTTTGATGCGCCAGCCATCTCTCAGAAACTGGGGATCTCGCAGATCACGATACCGCAGGTTTAAGACGAACCGGACATAATCAGACTGATTTTTGCAGGGTGTATGGGGGGTCAGGCTGTGAAACAACAGGACATCGCCGACTTCCAGGGCGGTCGGGACCACCCGATCATATTGCTGAACGACCTCGGGAGGCAGGGAATGCCACTTGGTGTTGATGCCATGGTCGTGTTCATCGTGGGCGACAGGCGCTTTCCGGTGCTCTCCCAGCGCGAGTGTCAGGCTTCCGTTATTCTGATCTGTTTTCTGCAGAGGTGCATAGAGGGTAATCGTAGAATAAGGGCCTTCGTTGTAATACCAGTCCTGATGCCAGGTGGCCAGGTGCCACTCAGCCTGGGGCATACTCATGAGAATAATGTAGCGATCATGGAGGGAGATTTCCGGTGAAAGCAGTGCTTCCAGGATCGCCAGTAATTTTGGATGTGCTCCCATGGTATGTAATGACGGCGCGGCATTCATGGAGTCATATAAAATACTCTGTGCGCCCGGGTGACTCGATTCGAGATCACGCAGGCGATCGCTGATTTGTGTGATCTCATTTTCGTTCTGCAGGCTGGCAGCACCGAAGTGAGTTTCCAGCAGCGAGAGTCGCCCCGACAGGTCTTTGCGCAGGGGGAGATACTCATCAGGCGAGAACAGCCCCTTTACCAGGATGGCACCCTCTTCTGTGTATTGATTTTTGAGTTTCTCTGTCAGTTCAAAACCGTCCCGGTGACAGTCCAGAGTGCACAATTGATTAAGGGGCAGCATGGTCTCCCTCCCTGGTTTATTTTGCTGATAGAGAGAATTATTCGCCGTAACCAAACTGCGTCACGAGCGGCTTAAAAAATCGGGTGACCATCGCCTGTTCAGACTGTGAAAGTCGTTCCCGCCATTTCCCGATGTGTAATGAGTGAACCGGTGCAGATTCTTCTGTATGCTCCGCATCGATTCGCAGTGCCTGGGATGAAGCCTGGGCGCTGTTGACGGTTGGTGAACCTGACAGCAGGTCCTTCATTTCCTCTGCGATGGCAGCGACGTCAGCCAGCTTGAGCAGGACACCCAGCTTGGTTGCCATCTGGAAAATCAGGCTTTCCGCATTACCTAGCAGATGTTCGTAGGGAATCACCATGATTCCAGGCAGGCAGAGAGCGTGATGAATTTCCTGATACGCGGCAACCGTCTGGTCAACAGCGTCTGCAAATGTCATGTCCCGGTATTCCATTTCGGCACACACGACATCACGGGGATCACGATAGTGATAAAAAGGACGTACTGCATCCTGCTGGGCGGCTGCAATCGCCTCTTGAGTTAAAAAATCAAACTGCAGGATCAACCGTTCCTCTACATCCATACTTCCAATTACCTGGTTCAGTTCTTCCATCGAGTTTGTTTTTTCCGAACGGAATTCAAAGCTTTGATGCTGCCAGATTTTCTGAAAGACGGCCTGTGACCAGTCGGTACCGGAATTGGGGATGCCAAAATTGAAAATAATCATAATAGTTCCTGTAAAAGGGTTGGCCCTGTAAAGCTGACAGAACGGAGCGGCGGTTTGCTTTACTTTATTTCTAATTCAGATCCAGCTCATTTGATTCCCGCTGACGATTTTTCTGCGAGAGAAATTGGGGGCGTGGTACCTGCTTTTCCGATGGTGACTCTGAACTACGGTAGGGATGTTGATCCTGAAAATAATCAATGAGTTTTCCCTGATATTCGATCAGGATTGTTTCGAAGGGGATTTGATTTCGTTGAATTTCCAGCACGATATCAGCGGCCCGCCATTGTGTGGCAATCAGAATGACATCGACTGGTTGTTCAACAAGCCCGTCACGGAACAGAATTTCCTGACCGGTGCCCGGGACGAATGTGCCCACTTTATTCATGTCTGAATCAACGACTGTCGGGAAACGTTGTTTGTCCAGCTTGTGTTGATTGATAAAGGCAGCTGCTTTTCCGGTGCCTCCCCAGATGGCAGTCCGCGTGCCGGATTCTGCCAGTTCATCAAATTGCACAGCAAGTTGTGTTGCTGACAGCCGTGCTTTTTCCTGAAAGGCAATTGCCTGCCGCGCCAGTTCAACCTGGTGACTCTGAGGCTGGAAGCTGGCGATTCCGTAAATGACTTCGTCATTATAACTGGTTTCAATCAGGTCGACGCTGGTGGCACAGCGTTTCAGTAAGCGTTCCAGTGATTGTGTCGTGAAGTGAGAATTATGTTCATAGAAGAAGTCCACAGTCCGGCCCGCTGCCAGCACACCATCAATACAGGGGACTTCTATAAACAGACTGGTTGCACATTCGGCCACATTGGCGGCAAAGGCCACTTCCTGGGCAAAGCCCAGCGGATTCATCAGGTGTTCAAAAACGTGACGACTGATGATGAGGTCCGGCTGCAGTTCAGACAGATGCAGCCCGGGCTCGAACAGCATTGTACGCGCTTCGATCAAGCCGTCTTCCGTTTCGATTTCTGCATTGGGATCAAAGCCAATGAATTTACCAGAAGGGATCTTTTTTGCCAGCGACCGCAACAGGTGTCCCTCGCCGCAACCAATTTCGACGACGGTGGGATTTTCCGGCAGTCTGACGGCAATCAGATCACAGACCTTCTGCAGGTGTTCGGACCAGATCGCACCTTTATTAAACATCAGGTTGGGTTTGTCTGAATAAGGGACCTTGGCATAATCGAAGGCGGCATTTGAGATATGACCACAGTCAACGCATCGCATAAAGTCATGCGGCAGTCGCTCCATTGCCTGAGCTTCTTCACTGCTCTGCGGCCAGGCCAGTGTGGTCAAGGGGAGTAATCCCCCATCGTAAAACTGGACTGCGATATGATAACCACAGGCGGGGCAAGTGTAATTCTGCATGGCAGAATTCAGGATTTTAATGTGATCAGCGTTTCCTGGCTGATTGATTGAAGCATCCATGCTGGGTTCCTTGCTGTTGTCCGAGCTGCTCAGACTGAGAAGTGGTTGATTGACAGGCTGCCGCGTGTTGCAGTGTTCTAAAGCGGAGACGAAAAATGTTTCCAATTCACGAATCGTGTTGATGTCTTCAAAGACCAGGTGGCTCTTGGAGAGGATCTTCAGGCGAAGCTGATCGCGGAATGTTTCATCAGAACCGATGCGACAGGCCAGTTCGATGTATTCATCAATGGAATTGACCACGCAGTCCTGCAGTCCCATTTTATTGTAGATCGCGAGCATGCCCCGGCCACGCATGTATTTTGCCGGCAGGGTGACAACCGGAGTGCCGATCGCCATTGACTGATAGGATGTGTTTCCCCCACCAAAGTGCAGCGGGTCGAGCAATACATCTGAGATATAAATCAGGTTCAAAAAGTCGGGAGTCGACATGCCCCGCAGGAAGAGAATCCGGTCTACCAGTTCCGGGAATGATTTTTTAAACCGGGTTACCAGCAGGTCTTTCCATTTTGAAGTCTGGTCCCGAATCATTACGATCCGGGCTTGCGAGTCCCGTTCGAGGATTCCTGCCAGGATCTGATCAAATTCGGGATGAATCTTAAACAGGGTCTGGGGGCAGGCGTAAACATGTTCGTCATCGGACAGACCGAAGGCTGCCCGGTTTTTGATTTTTTCCGGCAGAGCAGGGCGATAATAATAGGAAGGCAACGAGTCCAGCTGAACCAGTTGTTCAGAGTAGTGTTCCTGTGCGTCTTCCGGTTCAATAAGTTTACTGGAGATGAAATAATCAATGGTCTTCAGCCCGGTCGTGATGGGATGTCCCCAGGTCACGCATTGTACGGGAGCATGTCTGGTGGTCGCCAGTGAGAAGATAAACGGATCCATGCCGATGTCGGCATAGAAGAGTACATCCAGTTCCAGGCTCTGCAGGACTTGGCTGGCCTGGCGTAATTCGATTCCCAGAAAGACATATTCATCCGAATCACTGCGAATTTCCGTAGCAACGGCATCCATATATTTCGTCGGGGAAATCGTGATGACATGGTACTTTTCCCGGTCGAAATTCCGGATGATGCCTTTCATCAGAGAGCCGATGGTATGGTTGTAAAACAGACTGGAAATAAATCCGATACGAATTTTTCCATTCCGCTCGACCGTCGGTGCCTCGGGGTTCCAGCTGAGATCGTTTTTGACCCGATACAACTCTGCCATCCGTTCGATGATGGGGCGGTCATTGTAACCCTGATAGGCGAGGTAAAAGGTTCCCGGAGTTAATTTGATTGATGCGTCAATCTGAACTTTATCATCGTGCATCTCTTCAATGTTTTGAACGAATGTGTCGCGAACTTCCTGGATTTCATCCAGCGAGGCCGGAATGGGAGGCAGTAAGCTGGCCAGGGCGAGTCGATATTCCGGGAGGGGAGCCAGCTCGTATGCTTTTTCCAGAGCCTGTTTTGCTTCCGCAAACATACCCATAGACTGGTAGACGGTTGCCAGATTACTGTAGGAATGCAAATAGGTATCATCGAGTTCGACAGCCTGGAGAAAACTTTTGAGTGCTTTCTTGAATTGCTTCTTCTGATTCTGGATGTGTCCTTTGTAGTTCCAGAGCACTGCATTCTCGGGGTGAGTTACCAGGGCCTCTTCGACATGTTTTTCGACTTCATGATTACGCATCTGGCGCGAATAGAGATCGATCAGGTGCAGACGGGAAGGCAGATGGTCGGGTTCGAGGCCTGCCAGTGTTTCGAAATAACCGACAGCAGAACCGACTTTTCCCTGCTTGAGTCTGACGGATCCCATCCCGAACAATGAAGCTGTATTGGTCGGATCACTCTGATACAGTCGCTGGAAGATATCGTATGCCTGTCCATAATCGCCCAGCATGGCGACCAGGGATCCCAGGTGAAATGCGGCTCCCGGATGGTGAGGTTGTTTTTTCAAAACGTCCCGGAACACGATCATGGCCTCGTGGGTCTGCTTTGACGCTTCGAGGGCTTTACCCAGATGAAAACGGATATCGCAGTTTTCCGGCGCATACTTTAATGCTTCGTCAAAACAGGAGATGGCCGACTCGAAAGCCTCCTGTTCGGTATAAACAATTCCCAGATTATTCAGGACTTCCCAGTTTCTCGGTTCCAGAACGGCCGCTTTCCTCAGGACGGAAATCGCAGCTTCGTATTTCTCTTGTGCAGAAAGAAATACGGCGTAATTCTTCATGGTATCCAGATGATGGGGAGCCAGCTGTAAAGCGCGCTCATAGGCTGCTTCTGCCGATTCCGGAGCATCTGATTTTGCCAGTGCGTTGGCCAGATTGAATTGAGCAGTGTGGAGATCTGGTGACAACTGCACGAGCCGCTGACAGATCTGGATGGCTTCCTCGATCTCGTCGGTTTCCAGTAACAGGTTGCCGAGGTTGATCAGAACATCCGGATAGCCCGGTTTCAGTTCCAGCGCTTTTCGATAGGCTTTGATCGCCTGTTGTTTTTCACCCGTCAGCGCCAGGGTAATTGCCAGATTATAAGTGAAGGCGGCATTACGGGGTTCCAGTTCAATGGCGCGCTGGTAATTGGTAATCGCGTCTTCAAATTTTCCCAGGCCTTTACAGGCGGCACCGCGATTTGAAAAGAAAGCGCCTATGCCGTCGTTCTGGCTGATCGCCCGCGTGATGAAATCAATGGCTTTGGAAAACTGTTTCAGGTGCAGATAAACCACGCCTAGCAGGTGCAGGGCGTCAGCCTGACCGGGATCGTGTTGCAGCACTTCACGGTAGAGTTGCTCCGCCAGGGGGAGATTTCCCGCCTGGTGCTGTTGAACCGCAGTTCCCAATAGTTCCTTAAGTGAAGGCATGAGATTTTCTTTGAATCACGTTGGTGATTGAAAATATTTCAATCGGTGCTGAGCAAAACTGCCGGATACGGAATCCCAGACAGACTTTTCCGGTTATTCTGTTTGTATCGGCTGCGATGAGGGGAGAGATAAGTGGATTCTTCAGACAAGGGCAAATCAGGTGCAATCACGGTCTTTTGACTCAAGCTGGCATGTCAGGCTGGGGGGAGGTGGGGGGATAAATAAAAAACACTACCCACCAGAAGATGGATAGTGTTTTCATAATTTCAGTTGGTTACTGATTCAGCCGCGGATTAACCGAGGAGACTCAATACCTGCTGTGGGTTCTGGTTGGCAATCGAGAGAACCGAAATACCAGCCTGGTTCAAAATCTGAGCTTTGGTCATATTTGCGGTTTCGACAGCGAAGTCGGTGTCCACAATCTGGCTGCGTGCTTCAGAAATATTTTCCAGGGCAACACCCAGTGATGAGACGTTGGTTTCGATCACGTTCTTTTGAATCGCACCCAGACGACCACGGAGAGTCGAAACACGGTTGACGGCTTCTTCGATGATGTTCACCAGGTCAGAACCGGGAACCGAAGGACCGACGTCCAGCAGACTCTTACCACCACCCGAGCCGAGTTCGAACAATTTACCGGAAACACCACCCAGACGGGCTGTGTTGACGGCTTCGATTCCGATACCGACCTGACCAGCGGCTGATACGTCCTGTCCAATCTGGAACAGTGATCCACCACCGGTGATTGTCATGCTGGCAGTATTATTGGTTGTGTTCGCAGCAGCGGTGAAGGAGAACGAAGCATCCAACTGTTGAGACCGCAGGTTAGCCGTAAGTCCGGAACCCTGAGCGACCTGACCGTTGATACGGGCAACGATGTCCGAACCAATGGCACGCTTCAGCGAGTTGCCCGTGGCAATGGTATCGACGGTGTCAAACGTACCAGACAGCACGTTAACATCGACGAATTCATCTGCACCGTAGTTGGAAGCACTGAATGTCAGGTAGGCATTGGTACCACCAGCCAAAGCAGCAGCAGCTTCGGCTTCAACGACACCGGAACCGTCACCTTCCGCAGCGGTAGAAATCAGAGAGTTCACATCGGCGTTACCATCGAGCAGAGTTTTGATGGAGGCAGCGTCTGATGTAATAACACTTGAACCATCGGTCGCCAGACTGACGACAATCGTAATATCTGTATTCGTATTGCTGAAGGAAATGTTCGCAGCAGCACTGTTCGTAGCAGGGTCTACAAACTGTACGCGAATATTCTGTCCTGTATCACCCAGGATACTGTCTGAAGTACGGGCATCGGTAAATGTCAGGCCTGAGTTCGTCGCGTTGGCGTTAGCGAGGGTCAGGTTGCTGGCCACCTTGTTCGTCTTTGCGGCAGTGACACCAGTAATGTCGGTCACGCCGTTCACAGCATCTTTAACGTTGTCCAGAGTACTGGAGGCACCCAGGAAGAGCACCTGTGAACCGCTGGAACCGCCAATTTCAATTGTGGATGCCGATGCCAGGCCGCCATCAACGGCACTGTAATCCAGACTGGCCTGGGTGGCAGCTGTAACAATGGTGGCGTCAAGGGTGATGGAACTGCTGGAACCAAATACGGCTTCGTTTACCTGAAAGTCGGAGAGTTTTGCAGAGTCAACTGCAGAAGACTGAGTACGGAACGCTTTACTTCCGTCAATGAGTTTATCACCAGCAAAAGATGTATTGGCGGAAATTCGGTTGATGGCTGACAAAGCAGTATCGATCTGCAACTGGTTTGCAGCGATTTCGTCCTGGGACAATGCCCCTTTGTTCAAACCTTCCTGGACCAGACCACGTACCTGGTTTAACAGGTTAGTGACTTCGCCCAGAGCCGAGTCAGCAGTCGCGATTACGTTGCTGGCACGGTTACTGTTTTTAATGGATTGTTCAATAGCAGATACCTGAGATCGCAGAGTTTCGCTGGCGATCAGACCTGATGGATTATCTTTACCCGAGTTGATTTTCAAACCGGTTGACAATCGTGTCAGTGAGGTATCCAGAAGATTTGTAGATTTGTTTAAACTACGCAGACCTCTCAGCGAGGCAACGTTAGTATTAATTCGTGTCATGGCAAACAGCCTTTCTCACTTGTAAATAAAAGCTTCCCAAGGGATTAATGGGGGTTAGCTACTTATATGATTTAGGTTTCGAATGATGCTGAAACCACCCGAAGACATTAGTTTTTGATCCTGCCAAATCCGATAAATGTGAAATCAAAGCGATACATTCTGACAGGATTCCTCGAACTGATGTGGCTTATCTTTCCATAACAAAACCATTCCAGATTCAGCTGACGCAGTGAAGGTGCAGAGGGAAGCTGCGCATTCATGCTCATATTCTATCGGAATGTTACTTTAGGTAATCTGAGTGTCTTTGGTGTTTTTTTGAAAATAAACCGATCTCTCCGGTATCGCACTCGGGAAAGGACGAGTTGTAACTGTTATCCGTTCCTTCATCAAAAGTTCGGCTGTAACTCTATTAGCGTGGGAGAGGAAAGTGGGGATCGTTTCAGGTAAATGAATATTTATGTTAAGGCTGGCTGCAGGATCGTTTCTGTTTGCCTAACTGGACCCTGCCCGGGTTGCGGAACGCGCAACCGCAGCGTAACTGTTAAACTTTGCCGTGAGGTAAATTCCCCCTGGTATTTCTCCAGTTAGCGGCTCTCCCGTCTGTTCAATGAGACCGGCAGGCAGTACTGAGAGACCTGGTTGTGTTCTTCGCTTTAAAAGAAGGATCAATGGAAAGAAGAGACGAAGCAACCACGTAGACAGTGACCTCATCACTCTCCAGGCTGAGGAAAACTGCCACCCGAAATCAACGTACTGAAATTTCTCTGATTTCTCTTGTGAAGATACTTGTGCTGAATTTCAGAGCTGGAATCTACATCATATGAAGCCACGGGGAAGTGATGGAAGAGAAAACGTCCCCACTACTTTGACAGCCCAGGTTGTAAGAGCCCGGCTCTGATTCTGTCGTCATTTTAAATCAGAGTAATTGCTCCAGTGATGGAGCGGCTCTCGTTTGGATGTAATCTTGCCAGTTTTCCGGTATGTGTCATGTGCTTTGATCATCCAGAGAAGTAGACGCAGTCTGTATATTCCGAGTGCACGAGATTCGATTATTCTAGAGCGCATCACACTTAATCAAAGCGTCTCTCAATCTATTATACCAGGCCCAATTGACCCTGGAGACGCTACAGTAAAACTGGATACAGTTAGCTTCAAATCGTATTAGACCTGTTGCGGCTTCCTGCAGTGCACCTCTAAATGAATGGTATGCAGGCGGCTTCTTTGTAGAGGATTCCAACCGTATGCATTTTATGACTGCTATTGCAGAGTTATTGATTATGCGGGTTGATGATAATTGTTCTGATGAATGCTGGTCGTAACAAATGAACTCAGTGTTTGCGGAGTCTCATTTTTTCATGTGAAAAGTCAACGCTTATTGCTCAAGATCACTGATCGGCAATGACGATCCATCTTTCATATCTTGCCAAAAGCGAACATGCCACAGCAGGTGGTTGAATAAGCAGACAATTGAAGTCTCAACAGTTGATGGAATAAATATTACAGATCATATTGCACCTGCGCTGATCAGTTTCACTTTCAAGATGTATTCATCCTAAGAAGACCATATTCACGAATCGCATACCTTAGGGAGCAGCATCGCATGCCTTTGTGTCCCCAACACACTAGTCATCAGGTTAAAGAAGCCCACTCAAGATTAGGACGATCGCTTGTAAAAATCCAAACAACCCGTCACGCCTCAACAGTCGCATCAGAGAATGTCGCAACCATGTTTCAGGACTGGGAACAAAAGTGGTCGCACCGTCGCGAATTGATCGCCAGTCGCATTGAGTTGATCGAAACTCAGCTCAAAGCGTTGGAGCAGTCGGAATTGCCAATGCCGCAGTTTACGATTTTTGATGATCCGGGAGAGTAGCGGCTGCCCGGCCTGGAACAATGTCCTTTCAAAACCAACGCGGTCCCTGGAACAGAGACCGAAACACAAGCACCTGACAAAATCGACAATACCCTGGGATCAGGTCAGGACCGCAGTTGGTTAACCACTTTGCTGATTCGAATAATAGCTGCTTCGATTTCCTCGTTTGTATTGAGGAATGAAAGGCTTAAACGAACAGCAGAGCGATAGACGCGTTCCTCGCAGCCCATTGCCAGTAGTACGGGAGCCGGATCCCGTGAACCGCTGGCACAGGCGCTGCCCAGTGAGCAGGAGATGCCTGCCAGATCGAGTGAGATCAGCAGGGCTTCTCCATCCAGGCCGGGAAAGGAGATGTTGAGGGTATTGGGAAGCCGATGCGCTTGACTGCCATTAACCACCGCAGGCGAACAGAGTTCCTGCAGTCCCTCCTGCAGACGATCTCTGAGTGCAGCCATCTGACGTGAACGTTGCTCTTGTTCCTGGACAGCCGCCGCCAGGGCTTTTGCCAAGCCAGCCGCCAAGGCTACTGGTTCGGTTCCCGCCCGTTTGCCCCGCTCCTGATGGCCACCAGCGATTTGAGGCAGCAGGCGTGCTTCGGCTTTGACGATCAGAGCACCGATGCCGCGCGGACCATGAAATTTATGAGCCGCCAGACTGACAGCGGTTGCGCCGGACTCATCAAAATGAAACGGAATTTTCCCGATCGCCTGCACACAATCCAGATGTAGTGGGATCTGATGTTTCAGGCACAAGTCTGCCAGCGGGGCGATATCCTGAATCACGCCGGTCTCATTATGGGCCAGGAGGGCCGTGGCCAGTTGAACGTGTTCCCAGTTCAGCTCAGTGAGAGAACGGGTCTTTATTCTGCCTGCGTTGTCTAATGGCAGCTGAACCTGTTTGAGGCCTCGCGGTGCCAGGCGACGGATGGTATTGACGGTTGCCGGATGCTCGCCGGCCGGTAATACAATCTCTCCCGGGGAACCGGATAAGAATCCCTGAATCGCCAGGTTAATCGATTCCGTACCGCCGCTGGTAAAGATCACTTCCTGGGGATGCGCGCCCAGAAGCGACGCCAGTTGCTCGCGGGCATCTTCCAGTACTCGGCGCGCCTGGCGGCCATCGGCGTGTGCGCTGCCGGGATTGGCGTAGTGGGTTCGATACTGTTCTGCGACCAGGTCCACCACATCGTCCAGGGGGCGCGTGGTAGAATTGTTATCCAGAAAGATCCGTTGTGAAGCTGGTATCGACATGAGAGGTCAGTATTTTAAAATCGGTAGTCCGGGGAAACCGTTACCCTTTTGCGGCTTCTTTCGCCTGAGATTTAAGCTGGTTTGGAACATGTTCAATCAGCATGTCAATAATGTCGTCGGGAGCAAGTCCTTTGCTGTCGGCCTGAAAAGTTGTGACAATTCGATGTCTGAGAACGGCATGGGCGACTGATTTAATATCCTCGGTTGAAACATGGAAGCGGCCTTCCAGAATGGCCCGGGATTTGGCACCCAGAATCAGGAACTGACCGGCGCGCGGTCCTGCACCCCATGACAAGTATTCTTTGATGAATTTGGGAGCGGTTGCTTCACCCGGACGTGTGGCCCGTACCAGGTCCCGGGCATATACAAAGACATGCTCGGCGACGGGAACTTTACGGACGACTTCCTGCAGTGCCAGGATCTGGCGGCCTGTTAAAGCGGCTTCCAGTTCCGGTTTCTGATTACCGGTCGTCTGTTTGAGGATCATCAGCTCTTCCGCAGCAGAGGGATAATTTACGACCACGTTAAACATAAAACGGTCCAGCTGCGCTTCCGGCAGCGGATAAGTCCCTTCCTGCTCGATCGGGTTTTGTGTGGCCAGAACGAAAAACGGTTCCGGCAGACGATACGTGTTCGAACCCACGGTCACGTGGCGTTCCTGCATGGCTTCCAGCAGGGCGGCTTGAGTTTTGGGAGGGGTCCGGTTGATTTCATCGGCCAGTAGAACGTTAGTAAAAAGTGGCCCCTGCATAAACTGAAAGGATCGGTGCCCGGTTTCCGGATCGTCCTGCAGAACGTCGGTGCCTGTGATGTCGGAGGGCATCAGGTCCGGCGTAAACTGGATGCGCCGAAATGAGAGGTGCAGAATCTTGGCAATCGTACTGACCAGCAGCGTTTTCGCCAGTCCAGGCACACCGACCAGCAGACAGTGTCCCCGGCTGAACAGTGAAATGAGGATTTCATCCACCACTTCCGACTGACCGATGATGACTTTGCCAATTTCGTCGCGCATCAGCAGGTAAGCATTAGACAGACCGCGGATGGCCTGTGCTTCCAGATCACGTTGTGCCTCATCATCTTCCTGAACCATCAGATGCTCTTCATGGTCGGTCATAAACCCTGACTGCCTTTGCAACAAAAGTCCAAACTACTCGAAACGCTTCTTATTGTTTATACTGGTCAGCAGAACCGAATGGAAGGGGCCATTTTAGAGGAGTGGAAATCCCGACCGGCCTGGCTCTGAATCCTGTTCGTCAGTCAACATGTATTATGCTGATATTATCATCACTTCACCTTTAAAATGCGAGTCAGAACGTGCCCCAGCCCCCAGTATCGTATCTTGTATTTGATGTGGAAGCGATCGCCGATGGAGATCTGATTTCCCGTGTTCGTTATCCAGGCGAGGAATTAACCCCGGCTGAAGCCCTGTCCCGCTATCAGGCCGATCAGGTTGAAGCCACCGGTAGCGATTTCATCCCGTCTACCTATATGCTGCCGGTTTCTGTCGCGGTGGCAAAACTTTCTGAAGACTATCGGCTGCAGGATCTGACCGTACTGGATGCCCCGGATTTTCGGCCGCATGTCATCACCAGGAAATTCTGGCAGGGCTGGGTCCACTATGGTCAACCGACGTTAGTCACGTTTAATGGTCGTGGTTATGATCTGCCGGTTCTGGAACTGGCCGCCTATCGATATGGAATTTCACTGCCGGAATGGTTCAATGTGGACGCGCGCAGTTTTGATCAGTCCCGCAACCGTTATAACACCGGCGCTCATCTCGATCTGATGGATCTGTTTTCCAACTTTGGTGCCGCCCGCGTCACTGGCGGGTTGAACCTGCTGGCAAATCTGATCGGCAAACCTGGTAAAACCGGAATTGATGGTTCGCAGGTGCAGGCGATGTATGATTCCGGCAGAGTGGAAGAAGTCAACGATTACTGCCGATGTGATGTTCTGGATACCTATTTTGTTTTTCTCCGCTCCCGGGTCCTGGCGGGATTCCTGAGTATTAATGCTGAGCAGGAGATCGTCACGGAAGCTTACCGTTATCTGGAGCAGGAAGCAAAGTCCAACAAGGCGTATCAGCACTACCTGGAACACTGGGGCGACTGGGAACCGCCGAGCGAATAATTACTCGGTATAACTCACATCCATGCCTGACAGGAGAAACTGAACCACCTGCTGGTTTCTGGTTTCACTGATTTTAATCGGCAGTGATCGTGAGGTGTGGAATTCCAACTCGACAGACTGCCAGCCGGATTGAAGCTGATCTGGGTGTGGCTTCAGTTTCAGAGTAATAAATTTCGCTGCCACCGGTCCCGGCTCGTCTGTTGATAATTCGATGGTAAACGAGTCGATCACAAAAGTGCCCTGATCAACATTCATCAACCACGAGGACAGGTTTTGCATGGCCGACAGGTAAATCGCTCTTGCCGAGAGCTCTACCTCGTTCTGGCCCGCTTGCGCATCCAGCGATTTCTGCTGTTCGCTGCGTGGATAGAGGGTAATCCCGTTGGCGAGTTTGACCGAACCTATCCTGCGAGAGACAGTGACCCAGCGCTGCACCAGCTTTTCGATTTCCAGCAGCTCCGTTTCATTCTTATTACCGGAACTGGTCTGGGAAAAGGAGATGCGACGGATCGGATTTTCTGCTGCTGGTCTAAGGGGTGAACCCGCTTGCGGGAAAATCGCTTTAGCAACGGTTTGTGATACGAATTTTGGTTCCGGGGGGGCAGCAATGACAGCAGACTTGTGTACTTCATTTAACGCAGTTAATTCAACGGCTGCAAAACCCGAAAGTGATTTTGTCTTACCGGGCAGAAATGTTAATGCTTCGGGCAGCATGGAGCGGGTATTGATCTGCAGTTCAAAGGATCGACACAGATGCCGGGTCAGGGGGTCGCTGGGCGTCCCTTTGAGGGAGATCTGCGATTCGGTTTTTCTGAGGATCCGCCACTGGTATTCTGACAGTAATGTTTGAGCTGAGACGGGTTGTTGAAATTGGGAAATCAGTGTCAGCTCATGTCCGCTGAAATAAGCCTGATTCTGTTTTTTGAATTTTTCGACCGTGGACTGGGGGCCGATGGGTGACAGAAAGCTGGAAGCAGCCGCCCATTGCGTCAAAATCTGCCTTGAATCACTCTGGTTGTCCTGGCCAGCCGTTTGAGTGACTTTTGCTTTCACCAGTGTCGCAGGGGGATTTTCAGCCGCCAGCGGTGTGACTGCCAGCAGTGTCAGCAGGATCGAATTAGGATTCAGAAAAGGATGACGGCGCATCACAGGACTCACTCTGAAATGGGAAGCAGAAATAGCCCTCACCTGGAATGGAAATTCAACGATGAGATGCCGGAATGATGGGGCTGGAAATGTAGCAGAAAGCAGGATTTGAGAAAACGGCAATCTTCAGACGGAAAAGCGGTTGCAGGTTTGTTCGGGACGGATGCTTTAAGCGCAGTCTGACCAGAGGTTTAAGTGAAAAAGAAGCGATTGCCTGTCAGGAACTACTGGAGTGAGTTCTGTTTCTTTTCGAGAGTCTGAACCAGGGTTTTGAAAGCGGGGAGTGCCTGTAATTCACTGAGATCCGGATCCTTTTGCATCCACTCCACATCTTGAAATCCCACTTCGGAAGCCTTGCTCAGATGCTGGATCGCTGTATCCTGATACTCCTTGATGGTTTTCTGGACGTCAGGTGTTTTTTTCTGATCCTTCAGATTGATCAACGCCCGTCCGTAGACGCAGGCAACGTTGTAGTGAAACAGGCCATCCTCTTTGAAGTTTTCCAACTGTTCTTTGACGAACGAAATGGCTTTCTCTTCCTGGTGATTATAGACCATGCAGATCGCCAGTCCGGTAATCGCCTGCGAACTTTTATTGTCTATCTCAAAAGCCCGTTGAAAATCCTTCTGAGCTGCCTGCCAGTCCATCCGCTGTAAATTCATATGACCGCGTCCGGTATAGGCATCCAGGTAACGATCATTTTTCTGAATCATCTGATCATACGTGTGCAACGCATTTTCCCATTGCTCGGCTTCGGTATAAATCTGGGCTTTGGTGAGATAGGGCTGCATCTCACCGGGGCTGGTTTTGATCGCGGCGTCACAGGCGGCAATCGCATTCTCCAGTTGGGATAGCTGTTGATAGGTATTGGCTTTCGTCAGATAGGCATAGATCACATACCGGGGATCTCGCTTCAGGCTGTTTTCTTTTAAGATGTCATCACAAACGGCGAGAATCTGGTGATCGCGTTTGAGTTTACGGAGTACGGTATTTTTGCTGATATAGGCTTTGATCTGACCGGGATTGACCTGGATGGCCTGGTCATAGGTTTTCAGGGCTTCGTCGGGCCGTTTCAGGGAGAGCTGGAGATCGGCTTTGAAATCGTACAGATTCATATAGCGCGGGTTCGCCTGGATGGCGCCATCGTAGGCTTCCAGCGCTTTTTCGTTTTGATTGTGTTTCGAATAATGCGAAGCCAGCATCACATAAGCGAAATGATCGAGCGGCGCGATTTCAATCGCTTTGTGAAACTGCTGCAGCGCTTCTTCCGATTGTGACAGGTTGCTGTAGATCATCCCTTTCGAGACATATAACCGCGCGTGCATGCCATCGATTGCCAGTCCCTGGTCTGCGGTTTTGAGGGCTTCTTCATATTTCTGCATTGCATTCTGAACGTTGACGATACCCTGATAGGCGGGTACGAGCAGGGAATCGATGCTGAGGGCCGTCTGATACTCTTCCAGCGCTGCCTCGTATTGTTTTCGACTCTGCTCCATATCCCCCTTTTTCACGTACTGGTTAGCCGGCGAACGCGAATAAATATCATTCAGCGCATTGGCAGCGGCTCGTTTTTTCTCATCGTGTTCTCCTTCAAAACGGGCAGCCATGATGGTCTGTCGCGCCTCGGGGGTTCCTATGGAAACCAGCGATGCATAGATGTCATTCCAGGTAGAAGGCTGATCGGTTTTGCGTAAGGTTTTCTGTAATATTTTTACTGCTTCAATCGAACCGGAAGCCCGTAAGCTTTTGATGGCCCCACTCACGACCTGCAAGTCACTGTCATGCAATGCCTGCTCTACGAGTTCGAAATAGTGAGGCGAGTCGACTTTCTGCAGAGCGGACAGGATGAGCTGTTTTTCCTGGGAGTTCACCTGGGGATACACTTTAAGGAAACCGGTTTCCAAAGTCTGATCACCGATGGAAGCCAGGGTATTAATTATGGCGATCCGTGATCCGGAATCGAGTTTCAGGTTTTCCAGGTGGTGAAACAGCAGGGGGATGGCACGCGGATCTTTCAGTCGATCAAGAAATGCCAGCATGGTCTGGGTTGGTGGCGTCTGTTCCAGCTGTGAGAGTACATAATTTAATGCCAGTGTTTCACTCTGGTTGTCTTTCTGTTGAATCAGTTCCTGGAAGGCGACTTCGCGTATTTCCGGATTGGAAGACTTGAGGCCTGCCGTCAGTATTTCAATGAGTCGCGGGTGACCGTTGAGGACCAGTGCTTTGATCGCCGCTTTGCGGAGTTCCAGATTGTCGCTGGAGACGAATTCATAGATGGCATCACCCCATTGCGGACGCGGGCTTTGTGCGATAATGCCGATCATTGTTTTCTGGGAAGCCGGGGGGCTTTCCTGCAGCAGTTTCAATAGAACCTCCTGGCCCCGGGCAAACCGGGATTCTGCCAGGCTGGCAATAGCGACTTCCGACTGCGGACCGACCGTTTTCGCAACCTGGGTCAATCGTTCATAGGCACGAGGGTCTCCCAGATAACGTAAAGCGAATAAGGCTGCCTGTTGCACTAGAGGGTCCGGATCTGATGTGAGTTCCAGGATCAGCGGCAGCTCTTCACTGGTCAGCTGTCGTCCGCCACTGATGAGTGCCGCAATTTTTACTGCCGGTGGTCCTGTCCGGATCTGTTCCGCTACTTTTTCCCGTGTCAGTGCACTCATGGCACTGTCGAGTGCAGCATGAATGGCGGATGCTTCTGTCTCATGTGTGACCTGGCCTTTGTTATATCCAAGAAAAGTCACTTTTGTGTCTTTGAATATCTCTCCAGAGAGGTGCATTTCCGAGATCATGTTGGGAAAGGCGGGGAAGGGAGAGTTCACCATGGCATTCACCCCCACCTGATTCGCAGCGCGGGAGAGCCAGGTTTTGAGGGAGGAGTCGATCTGTGTATCTGCATCCGGAAAATGCAGGACGAAGCGTTTGATATTCCGGGTCGTCAGCTGATCTACTGCCTGGATCAGGCTTCCAATATTGATCGAATTCAACTCACCAGTCACTGTCAGTTCTGCCAGACACTGGCTGGGGCCCAGTAATTTAACCGCATAATTCAGTTTACCAAGTTCGAAGCGGTTCACATTCAGCGTCAGAACTTGATCATTGACCGAGACCTGGAAATCAATTTCCGGTATGCGGGGCGCCGGGGGTAAGTCAGTGAGTATAATCCACAGACTGTCCTGCTGTCCGGCCGGTATGATGACTTCGTCGCGGAAATTTAAACTATTGAGTCGCAGGGTGCGTTTTCCCAACTGGACAGTCTGGTAATTCAGATTGGAAGGCAAAGTCCGGGTGGGAACCTGCTGGCCATCTACCTCAGCTTTAATCTGGCTGCGGCTCAGTTTCAGGGGCTGCGCGCTCTGATTAATCAAAACCAGTCGAGTCAGGAAAAACTGCATCCCATCAGCCGCGTTCTGTTGAGCCACGCCCCTGATGGAATCCTCAAGTACAATGAAGGCATCGGACTGCGCTGTCACGGCAGGCTGATGTGCAGACGGCTTGTTGCCAGCCTTGAGGCGGGCTTCAATGTCCTTAAGCAGTTGCAGACTCTGGGTGCTGGTCTGAGGACTTTCGGAAGAGGTCTGCTGTGTTGTTTTTCGCTGAGCTTCCGCCTGGGAGTAGGCCTGGGCGGGAAGCAGGGTGAAGAGTGTCAGACACGCCAGCAGACAGATTCGAATTGTCATCCCGTTTCTCCCGACATTCAATCAGACAAGTACTTTTCCGGCCCGGATTTCAATCCAGGTTTTGATTTCCGATTCCGGTGGCAGCACCCGGAGACCGGTTTCTACATCAGCGCTGAGCAGATTGATGGCATTTGTCACACACGTGTATGGCTCCAGGCAGACGCAATCTCGGTCAGGCGGGGTAAAGACAACCAGTTCAGAGAAAATGGCATCATAGTCCTGGGTGACGACGAGCCCCGCTTTTTCATCCATGATCAGGCATTCGTACTGGTCGGTTTCTTCAGGCATGCCGGTGAGGATATCATCTGCCTGCAACTGATCCAGCCAGATCCCTTCGCGCAGGTCATGTGATTTTCCGATCGACTTTTTCACACCGACGGGAACACAGTTTTCCAGCACCCATTCTTCACTGGCCGGGGCTTCCACCAGGCAATGTTTCTTTTCGCTGTTTTGAGAGAGGGGAACTTTAAAGTAAGGATGTGTACCCAGCCCCCAGGGAATCGAAGTTGTACCCGGATTTCCCACGCGGATTTCCGCTCGTAACGCGGTCCCTTTGACTTCATAACGGACTTCAATGAAGATATCGCCGGGCCAGTATTGCAGCCGGTGTTTCCCGTCAATACTCAATTGAAACTGGCCTGTCACAGAAGACTCTTCCTGCGAAATGACCCGCCAGGGCAGGTCCAGGCAGAAGCCGTGAATCGCGTTGCCGGTTTTGTCGTAGTAGGTTTTGTCAGCAGGGAGTTCGTATGTGACACCATCCCACTGAAACTGCCCATGGGCGATGCGGTTCGGGAAGGGGAACAGAATGGGAATCCCCCCACTGCTGGGACGCTGATTCCCTGACGCGAAATCAGGATGCGCGTCGATGACATCGACCGGCTGACCATCTACCATTGCCTGGAATTCAAAGCAGTTGAAACCCAGTTCGGGCAGAATTTTAGCGAAGGAGCCAGTCTCCGGATCTTTAATCTGAATGGGCGTCATGCGAGGGGATACTTTTCATCAGTGGGATTAACAGGTCGGTCTAGAGTTCAGTCAGCAGTATTCTTCAGTTCCACTCGGGGTGTGCCGTCTCTTGAGGCAGAAAACGTCGTTCCGCCATGGCACGTTCCAGCAGGGTGTCCCAGATATCATAAGGGTCGATTTCAAAGATGTCTTCCGTCATGGCCGGGGTATAGAGCCAGTCCATCCGATTTATTTCGGATTCCAGCTGCAAAGGTGCCCAGCCGGCACAACCGAAAAAGATCCGAAAATCCAGATTCGGATCGCCTTCGGAGATGCGCCAGATCACCTGTTCGAAGATCTCAGGGCTGCTGCCCATGAATAAATCCGGGACGATCGCCTCGGTTGGTTTTTCAAGATCCCCGGCGTTATGCAGGGCAAACATACCGTTCGGCTCGACAGGCCCGCCCATAAATACCATGTCTTCCAGTTTGGGCATGTCAAAATAGCGGGATAACGCATTTGTAATCGAAAAGGAAGAAGGGCGATTGACAATCAGACCGGTCGCTCCCAGTTCGTTATGTTCTACAATCAGCACAACGGATCGATAAAAATTGAGATCATTCAGCTTTCGGGACGCGATTAAAAAATGCCCCTTCAAAGATTTCAGCATAAAGCGAATCACTCTCCTTTGGTTTGTCGTTCCAGGAATAAAAAAAGGAATAACTGCACAAAAAGTATTATATCTGGACAAAAGCCGAAAAAACAGAGTTAGATTTTCAGAACCGAAGCGCCCTTCCTGTAAGGCTTATCATGGGGATTTTACGGATCAGTTCAATTCCGAGGTAGCTCTCTTTTCTGGAGACCAAAATATTCAATTTTCAGTATTTCAAGTTGAACGGATGTTGGCTATTCTGGTAGGTGATGTCCACTGGCGGATTTTCAAATAAATCATAAGCGTTCCGATCCTCATTTTATTACATGGGCCAGTTACAATGAAGACGACAAAAACACAATTTGCTGTATTGTGGGCAATGCTATGTTCATTGATATTCTCACAACCGGTATCAGCAGAAGAGAGCTACGAACGTTTTGCCGTGCGTAGTTGGACTTATCGCGATGGAACTGAGGCGACCGGGAAGCTGATTACTGTAACTGGTCCGACCGCCACTCTCAGCCTGGATGGTCAGGGAACGGTGCGTGTTCCACTGGAAAAATTAAGTGTTAAAGATCTGAACTGGATCTACGAATATCACAAGCGAAAAAAACTGTTAAGTTTTCTGCCACCGGAATATCGAAAACCACAAACAGAAGTGGTGACGAAGGAGGAGCCCGACAGTTCTCCGACTGCGAAACCGGCGCCTGCACAACCTGACTCCGAACCGTCTCCGACGAAGTCCGCAGCAGAAACGATGCCGGCGGAGACAGAACAAAACGTTGCTGAAAAAGAATCATATAAACCATTTACACTCCGCGAATTCGTGTTGAAAGACGGAACCCGCTATTCCGCCAAACTGCTTTCGGTGAGCCCACAAGGAAAAGTCACACTGCTGAAGGATGGCGGCGGTTCTATCCAGGTGGCGTTGGATGATCTCATTGAAAAAGACGTGGAATGGATCATCAGGTATCACAGCCACAATAATCTGGTTTCTCTGCTTCCTGAAGATTTGAAAGCCAAAGCAGCTGAACTGGGAGCGAAAACCGAGCCTGCAGATGTTCCCGCCAAAATGGAAGCGGGCTCTGAAATGAAGGATACCACCGGATTGGCGAAAGCCGACGAGGATGCGGACATCGAAAAAGCAGATACGGAAATTGATCCCAAACTGGTTGCCGCTTTGAATGACTATCGTGTCTGGACGGACAAGCAGGGGCAGAAGTCAGAAGTGAAGTTTACCCGGGTCAATGGTCGTGAAGTGATTTTCGTAGGCAAACTGACAGGGTTTATTAATGTCCATATTGGAAAGCTGATCCCCGAAGATCTGCAACTGCTGCGGGATGCTTTGAAAATGCATGGTCGATTTGATGAAATTCCACTGGCCTATCGTGAGGATCCCGATCCCAATCTGTCACCCACCCGGTTGAAACAGTTCATGCAGCTCAATTTTCAACGTAAGTGGACCGATTTGACCGGCAATTCGGTCGCTGCCTCTTATGTTAAAATGGAAGATGGAAATGTCACCCTGTTGATCACAAAAACCGGAATGGTTCAGGAATTTCCCTATCAGAATTTCAGTGCTGAAGATCAGATCTATGTACAGGAACGTCTGGGCAAAGAAATTCCGGGAAACTTCTTTCCTGAAGTGACTGAGGTGACACTCACCCCGGAGGAACGGGAAAAAGGGTTTTACGTATTTACCGATTTAAATCAGCGAAAGCTGAAAGGAAAGTTTGTTCGCCTGGCTTATGGTGAATCAGTGGCTGTCCTGAATACCGGTAAGAAAGAAGAGCTGTTCATTACCGAATTCTTCAGTGCCCCTGATATGAGCCTGATCAAGCCGCACAGGCAGAAACAGACCGATCAACTGGCCATGAACGGGGGGGGGAATCCAGGGTTTCCCGGACAGATGGGAATGCGCGGCGGCAATCCGTTTCCAAATAATTTCCCAGGCGGTGACCCTGGTATGAATATGCCTGCAGAACCTTCTGGAATGAACACTCCAGGCATGCCTGTCATGAAATATGATCTTCGGTGCAGTTTCTGCGATAAAACACATGTTTCAGAATCACCATTTATGAAACAGTGCCCCCACTGCGGGGGTAAATCAGGCGAAATGATTTACAAGTGCGGCAAGTGTGGTCAGAAATTCCGATCACCGGGAGGCGGGCTTACCGCGCCTTGTCCCCATTGTAACCAGGGCAGGCAGCAGCAGGTTGCCGCCAACAATAACAGGAGCCCCTTCCCAGCTTCATCCAGCAACGGATGGTCAAACAATTCCGATTCCAGTAATGAGGAGGCGGGTTCCTCAGCTCGGTCTGGCGGTTCTGCTTATCGCTCGGGACGCGCGATGGGCAAAGTATTTGCCTGGATTCTGATGTTTGTCGGCTTCATCGCCGGTGCCATGAAACTGCGAGGTTAAAATAAAAACGCGGGTAGATCATAAAAGATTTACCCGCGTTTTTTTATCTGGTTTTAGATGCTTCGTAGCGAAAATCAGGGTCGTTCATTCAAAACAGGCAGCTGTTTTGAGGTCTGCATCTGTTGTGCTTCATCGGGAGCGACATAGTCACTATGACAGGATGCTTTATCCTGTTCGCCCGTCATTTCCTTTTTGACCTTTGATGCCAGCTTGTGAATCTCGTCCGGGCTGAGTACGCCGCGCTTCTCCAGAATTTCCTGTTGCTCGGCTGTCAGCGGCAGAGATTTTTTCGCTTTGTCCCAGGCATAGTCTTCTGATTTACCTGACATGAATTCCTGAATTTCCTTGGAGATGCGAACGCTACACCAGTCATGTCCACACATCGCACAGAAGTCGGTATCCACATCCAGGTCTTCGTCATGTAAAGCCCGTGCGGTATCAGGGTCAAAGCTCAGCTCGAAATGTTTTTCCCAGTTGAGGGCAGCCCGGGCTTCGGTAAGATCATCGTCCCGGTCCCGGGTTCCAGGGATGCCCAACGCCACATCAGCTGCGTGGGCGGCGATCTTGTAGGCGATACAGCCCTGCTTGACGTCGTCTTTCTTAGGCAGACCCAGGTGCTCTTTCGGAGTCACGTAGCAGAGCATGCTCGCACCATGGTAGCCGGCTGCGGTGGCGCCGATACAGCTGGTGATATGGTCGTAGCCGGGGAAGATGTCTGTGACCAAGGGACCCAGCACATAAAAAGGAGCTCCGTGACAGAGAGTCCTCTGAAGTTTCATGTTGAATTCGATCTGGTCGAAGGAAATATGCCCGGGTCCTTCGATCATGACCTGCACCCCTTTTTTCCAGGCACGTTCGGTCAATTCACCCAGGACACACAGTTCTGCCAGCTGTGCACGGTCTGAGCCATCTGCCAGTCCGCCCGGACGCAAGCCGTCACCGATCGAGAAACTGACATCGTATTCCCGCATGATTTCGCAGATTTCATCCCAGAGTTCATACATAGGGTTCTGCTGTTTGTTGTGGAGCATCCATTTTGCCAGCAGTGAACCGCCGCGGCTGACAATTCCAATCAGACGCTGGGCAACAAGTGAGAGGTGTTCCTGCAGCACGCCGGCGTGAATCGTGAAATAGTCGACACCCTGTTTGGCCTGATGTCGGAGCATCTGCAGAATGCTGGCATGATCCAGGTCTTCCAGTCGACGGGCAATGATCATGGAATAAATGGGAACCGTACCAATGGGAACCGAGCTGTTCTGGATAATCGCCTGTCGACAGCCGTCGATATCGCCACCGGTGGAAAGGTCCATCACGGTGTCGGCACCCCACTGTTGTGCCCATTTGAGCTTTTCGATTTCTTCATCCGTACCCGAGGACACAGGTGAAGCACCCATGTTCGCATTGACTTTGGTCTTGGAGGCCCGACCGATGGCCATGGGATCGAGTTGATATCCCAAATGCACTTTGTTGGCAGGGATAATCATCCGGCCGGAAGCAATTTCGTCTCGAATCTGTTCGGCGAGCAGATGGGGTTCCCGCTCGGCGACCCGTTCCATTTCCGGTGTGACTGTTCCACAGCGGGCAAATTCCAGTTGCGTGACAGGCAGAAAGTCAGCCGGGGGCGTCCAGGCATCCGCGGTTTCATAATTTTCTTCAAAACCCGGTTTCAGTTCCCAGCCTGCGGGCATGAAATCCCAGGCCGTTTTTTCTGAGGGGGCGGGCATGCCCGGTGTGTCGGGAGATGAGAACGTTAACGCTCCTTTTGCTCCGGGAGCAATCTGTGGCGGATTTGCGAAACTCCCCGGATTGGTCTGATTCGGACGTGTCGAGGGGTTTCCACCAATGGGTGGCAGTGAGTACAGCAAGTCGTTCGCAGAGGAGGAGTTTGTCATGTGTAAAAGCATCCTTATTAAGTGTGATGCGGTGAATCGAGTCGATTTGTCGCCGGGTTGTGTTTTAAAGCATCCGGATTCAGGAAGTATCTCTTAGGACTGCGATAGCACCCGGATGAGAATTCTTGTCTCTATAGTAGTGACCTGAGTGCTTTTTTCAAACTCATTAGATGCTTACTCTCTGTGGTTTCCCATTGAATGTCCCATTGGTTATGATCTGCACATCATTAAAAAAGCAGTGACAGGCTACCTCTTTGTGACAAAAAAGAGGGAATTGAAAATATTCTGAATCGATCAGGTTAAGGGAAACCATGCAGTACGATGTTTATGGCGTAGGTAACGCATTAGTTGATATTCAGGCACGCGTCTCCGATGCCACACTCCAGAAACTCGGTTTTGCCAAGGGGATCATGACCCTGGTGGATGAAGATATCCAGCAAAAGGTTCTCGGGGAACTGGATGGTGCCCCGATTTCCCAATGTGCCGGCGGTTCAGCCGCCAATACGATTCTCGGAATTGCAGATTTCGGTGGCAAGGCGGCCTACGCAGGTAAAGTGGGCAGCGACATGCTGGGAGAATTCGACCTCGCAGACATGCGAAAGCTGGGAGTCACAATTGAAGTACCTCCTGCAGCCGAGGGACAGACGGGCACCTGTGTGGTCCTTATTACTGACGATGCCCAACGGACGATGCTCACGAATCTGGGCGTCTCAGCCACGTTGAGCGTGGATGATATCAATGAAGAACATATCAAACAGTCAAAATATGTGTACGTCGAAGGCTATCTGTTTACCGGAGAAACACAGAAACGCGCCGCCTACCACGCGATTGAGCTGGCCAAAAAGCATGGTGTCAAAGTGGCATTTACCGTTTCCGATCCCTTTCTGATCAACCTGTTCCGGGATGAATTTCAGGAGTTGATCGAAGGCCCCGTGGATTTGCTGTTCTGTAATCTGGAAGAAGCCCGCAGCCTGACTGGCAAACACGATGCCGTTGATTGTGCGCAGGTGATCCACAACCATGTCCCCAATCTGGCATTAACGCTCGGCGGCGATGGTTCGATTTTGATGCACGAAGGGCGCGTCATTCCCATTGAGGGTGTGGAAGTGAAAGCCGTCGATACCACAGGTGCCGGTGACATGTACGCTGCCGGGATCCTGTACGGAATCACCAACTGTTTGAGCTGGCATCAGGCGGGCCATCTGGCTTCGCATGCCGCTGCCCGGATCGTCTCGCAACTGGGCGCCCGCTTGAAAAAGCCGTTTACTCAGGATGAAATTCAGGAACTGTTAAACTGAAATGAAGCACAGCAATTACCCCCTCTTCGTACGACGCGACCTGGACGGTTTTTTCGCTTTAATGATCGATAACCTGGTCCAGCTTCTGCTCATCGTTGCCTTGTGCGGCTTATGTGGTATCTCTGCTGACTCCGATTTGTTGCTGCAATATATTCTACCTGGGGCTGCTTTAAGTATTCTGTTCGGGAATGTTTTTTACGCGTGGCAGGCGCATCAACTTGCGAAACGTGAAAATCGCAGCGATGTCTGTGCACTGCCTTACGGCATCAACACGCCTTCACTGCTGGTGTATATCTTTTTTGTGATGGTGCCCGTCTACCAGCGGACCAACAGTGCGGAAGCCGCCTGGCAGATGGGACTGCTGGCCTGCTTTGGCAGCGGCGTGATTGAGTTCGCGGGTGCCTTCATTGCCGATCGGGTTCGCCGGGTTACACCACGCGCGGCACTGCTCTCGACACTCGCAGGGATTGCGATCGGCTTTATCTCGATGACATTTGTCCTGAAGATTTATCAACGCCCGATGATCGCAATGCTGCCGGCTGCGGTTGTGTTGTTGACACTGTTTTCACATAAGAAGCTGCCTGTTCCGATTCCCGGCGGATTGCTGGCCATTATCGTCGGGACCATCTGTGCCTGGGTTTTACCGGAAGTGATTCCGCAACTGCTGCAGGGATCGCCCATGAGTGCCGATGCGATCAAAACCGCCTGGGGACAAGCGGGCTGGTATCCTCCCCACTTCGCAGGGGGTGCCTTATGGGAGCTGTTGAAACAACCCGGCGAATGGGTCGGGTACATGTCGGTTATTTTCCCGATGGGACTCTTCAATGTGATCGGCAGTATGCAGAATATTGAATCCGCCGAAGCAGCCGGCGACAGCTATCCTGCGAAACCGGCGATGATGGCCAATGGAGTGGGAACGATAATGGCTTCGTTACTGGGCAGCTGCTTTCCCACAACCATTTATATTGGACATCCGGGCTGGAAAGAAATGGGGTCGCGGGCCGGGTATTCCACACTGAATGGAATCTTTTTTATGCTGATCTGCCTGACTGGAACCACGGGGGTCATCAGCAAGATCATTCCCCTGGAAGCAGGCGTGGCCATTGTGCTCTGGATCGGGATGGTAATTACCGCGCAGGCCTTTACCGCTTCTCCGGGCAGACATGCCCCTGCGGTGGCGCTGGGCTTATTCCCGGCAATCGCTGCCTGGGGCGCGACGATCATGCAGGGCACGCTGCTGGTGGGTGGGGGTAAAACCCTGCAGGATGTTTTATCGACGAATCTGTTTACCGAGGTGAATGGCTTTCTGGTGCACGGCCTGGTCGTGATGGAGCGGGGCTTTATTTTTACCTGCATGATTCTGGCGGCGATCTGTGCCTGTCTGATTGACGGGAAATATCGCGCAGCGGCACTCTGGTCTGGAATCGCTGCTCTGTTCGCTTTTCTGGGACTGACAAGTGCCTATGAAGTCATTAATAACGACATTCATTTCCGCCTGGCATTTACCGCCGACAATGTGGACGGATTCACATTTCATGCGACGGGCGTCGGGATCGGCTATTTGTTATTCGCTGCCACATTTCTGATACTGGGTGGCTGCAAAGACGAACCAGCGTCTCAGAAAGCCGAAGAACCAGATCCGAAACCGGATGTCAGCCACTGAATCCTGTGGTTACTGTTTCGTCGGCGCTTCATAAATCCGCACGTTACGAAACTGACTTTCCGCCCGGGCGATCACATCTTCATCTGCCAGAAAGTGCAGATAGCGCTGTTTACCAGTCAGATAACGGCCCACACGAATGCGGAATCGTTTCCAGTCAGTTCCCGAATAAGTATTGAACTGCTGGCCGATGCCGGGACGAACTTCATAGCCGAAGATCTGGAACACATAATTATCTTTGTCATAGTGATCGTCCGAATCGAAGCCGAAGCCGTGAATCTGGCCTTCATGGGAAGAACGGAAATCAAATTCAATGACGGTGTTCGGCGTGATCTCTTTATTGATCTCCACCTTTTTCCAGGCATTCCCCCACAGGCGAATTCCTTTGCCCTGTTCGATTACCTGGTAGTCAGTGGGCAATTCGTATTGACCATCCTGAAAGCTGTAAGGCTGAATCTGTTGTGCGGCGAAATCGAGGGCGGGGATATCACCCGGCGGATCCGCGACAGCAAACTGATCCCGCGTGGGGAATTGACTCTGGTCGGCCAACTGCCGAGTGACTTCCTGGCCAGCGCTGTCAAACAGAATCGCCTGTCCTGCGGAAACGACCAGTTCGTCTGTGGTTTCCGGTGTCTGATCCTGTTTCATATTGGAGTCTGGTTTTTCCTGGGAATGCGTAATCGAGACGCTGCCTGAAAACACGTGAAGTTCTGTCTGTTCATCGTCATTGACAGACAGCCCGAAGCTGGCAGATTCAGAGAGGAGTGTCAGCTTTGCGGTTGTCAGTGTGAATTCATGATCGCGCGCACTGCCGACGACGGCCAGCCGCCCCGTTTTCAGATACGCGCGGTTATCGGAATTGATTCCGAGTTCCGCCGGGCCTTCCAGCGCGATGGTTGTTCCACTTAAAAAGTCAATCAGTGCGCGTCCCGACTTGAGTTTCAGCCAGCCGGGAACCAGTGGTTTGCTCACATCCTGAGTCCACTCGGTCCGTTCCCAGACCGGTTGATGTTCTTCGATAATCATGGCCGCAGGTACGCCATCACTGGAGTCGAGGCGTGTCACAGCGCGGGCCGGTGTGCTGTCCATCAGCAGCAGGACGGTGAGAAACAGGCAGGCCACGACGGTCGTCGCGAGTGCATAGCGCATCATGGTTAACTGCTTGCGTGCTGATACCACGCCAGGGTCGACAGCGGGAGCGACTGTGTCGCGCTCAGGAGTCAGACAGAAGAGTTCGGGGAGAGGCTCGGTCTGGCCCTGTTCCCATTGCAGGAGGGAATCGGTATTCATCATTTCCAGATAAAGTTCGCGGGCCGCTTCATCGGTTTCCAGCCGTTTCAGGAAACGCTGGTTTTCCTCATCCGTCAAAATGCCATCCAGAAAGGCGGAGATGATTTCCTGAGTATTGTTCTGTGTTTCTTCAGGATTTGGCTTCTGGCTCATGACTTATATTTCTCCCTGCTCACCGGCAAGTGTTTTCTGAACGCACTCTTGTAATAACTGTCGAATACGGTAAAGCGTCTGTGACACGGCACCGACAGAACGCCCCTGCGCCTCCGCGATTGATTGTACCGAGCCACCCGAGGCATACCGCAGTTGAATCAGGTTACGGCTCTGTTCCGGCAGTTTGGAAACGCAACGTGCAAGTACCCGCTGCAGATCCTGGGCGCCTGCCAGTTTTTCTTCATTCTGTTTCGCCAGCATTTCTACCAGCTCTACATTAAACACCATCGAATCACGTTTATTATCGCGATAATAGGCCAGAACCTGAAAGTAGGCGACTTTGCAGGCCCAGGCGACAAAATTGCTGCCTGCTTCAAATTCTTCTGAACGACGCCACAGTACGAGATTCGTTTCCTGCAGAACATCCTGAACCGCCTGGGAGTCAGGCAGCAGTGAACGAATATAAGCATAAAGCTTGCTCTGGTGGGCAGTTAGAAGTTGAACAAAATTTTCAAGCTCTGCGGGTTTCAAGACGACGCCGATCCTTACGGTCCCCACTGCCGACCAGTCGACAGCGTAATGATTCTCTACAGTAATATACCAGAAAATCCGAAATCTCACAGAATCAGATTTTTCCTGACAAAAAAACATAAATCGATGAATCTCGATATGATTTCACGTGAGATCGGACAGCCGTTCGGTATATTTTAAGAGACCAGGGTTTTCGCTGATGTGACATTCTCGCGTACACTATTGGTTGTCGGGTCAGGAATACCTGTATTTCGCTAAACACGCCTGCTGTGAACTTTTTTTCCAGAATCAGATAACGGAATGGCCTGCTGTGAACCAGAACCAAGTGACTCAATGTGTTCATTCTTTTTTGCTGGCGGCATTTGCTCTGTTTTTCTTGCAGAACCTTTCATCAGCAGATCAACGACCGTCAGAAATCGAGGCGGAAAAACCGAAAGCTTCTATCAGTTACCGGGATTTAATTCTCTCACATAAACCCGCGGCTTTTTGGGACTTTCAACAACGCGATCACGATGGTTTCAGGAGTCTGGTTCAAAAACAACCAGTTCCCGCTCTGATCCGTGGCAGTCTGGACGATGCTGCCGCCGGACCTCGTCCCGCGGAATTTCCTTTGTTTACCGCCAATAATCAGGCCGCCGCTTTCGAGCCTGGTCAAGGATTTTTACGGGTCGTGGATCCAGGTGAAAAGAGCGATCTCGATTTCGCCGCCGGGGACGCCATTACTCTGGAGGCGTGGATCAATCCGAAATCCACGAAGTCCGGACAATATTACTACATCATCGGGAAAGGCCGTACAAATCGCAAAGGAGTTGCCCGGGACAATCAGAATTACAGTTTGAGGCTGACCGGCTCGGAAATCAGTTTTCTGTTTTGTACTCAGCCGGAAAAGAAAGGCGAGAAACCCACCTACCACCGCTGGACTTCTTCGGGAGGGGGAATCAGTACCCATAGCTGGCATCATGTGGCTGTCACTTATCTCTTCGGAAAAAAGAACAGCCTGAAAGCATACATTGATGGACACGCTGTTTCCGGAAAATGGGATGCAGGCGGTGATACCGCGCGGGCGCCTGTCGTCGACAATGATGAAGTCTGGATTGGCTCCTCGATGGGCGGGGCCGCAAGCAGTTCCTTTAACGGGCAACTCGATGAAGTGGCCGTGTATCGAAGTGCATTGACTGCCGACCAGGTGGCTTCCCACTTTCAACATGTTCTCCCCGGCCCACAGATTGACTGGACCATGATTCCCGCGAATCGTGTCCAGGTTGATATTCTGGAAGGGATTCCCAATCAGAAGTCCTGGTCTTTTCGTCCTCCGCGTCTGGCAGCATCATTTACACAACCGCATTTCGCGCTCATCGAAATTCCCAACCGCTATTCATCGCGAGGTATCAAAGTCGATCGACCTGATCCGTTTCTGGTCCGCGCCCTGTCACATGTGGTGATTCCCAAGGGTAAAAAGCGAATCCTGGTTCGAGCCCGCAATGCCTCGCGATTGTATATCGATGAAAAACTGGTGGCTGAGACCGGTTTCCATAATATTTCCAGTTCGGCTCACGGACACGTCTACGAGGTGGATCGCAGCCTGTCTCCTGATATCCGACCGCTGCATCGCGGTGACCAGGAACAGGTCATCGAATTTATCGGCGACGGGAAACCGCATCGTGTTCGCTTCGAAATGATCGTCGGCGGGTTTCGGCATCGCCCTGATTTTGGTGAGACCGGCGTATTTATCGGCGAGCCGGAAGGTGATTTTCAGCTGCTGACACCCGGCGATGAAACCATCATGTTGACAGATGCAGACTGGCTGCCTTTCGAACGCGAATATCGTTACAGCCTGATCGCAGTCAATGCAGAACGCCGTCGTGCCGCATCAGAGAAAGAAGATCAGTACTGGGAATCGCGGCATCAGATCGCGAAAACAGAAGTTCTCAAGCAGTCTCCAGTCAAAGTTCCTGCTGCAGTGAAAGGGCTCCGTGCGAATAATGCCATCGATCACTTTATCAATCAGCGACTGGCAAAAGAGAAAGTGGCACAGTCAGCGGAGTTGAATGATCTGGCATTCCTGCGTCGGCTCTCACTCGATACTGTGGGCACCGTTCCAACCCCCGCTTTGATTCAAGAGTACCTGAAGCAGGGGCCGCAGACCCGCCGTTCCTTTGCGATACAGCGTCTGCTCAATGATCCCGGCTGGGCAGACAACTGGGTGGGTTACTGGCAGGATGTGCTGGCGGAAAACCCGAATATTTTGAATCCCACATTGAATAACACCGGCCCTTTCCGCTGGTGGATTCATGAATCATTCTATGACAATAAACCTTTCGACCGGTTTCTGACCGAGCTGGTCATGATGGAGGGCAGTAAATATTTCGGCGGTCCGGCGGGTTTTGAAATGGCGTCACAAAACGATGCCCCGATGGCGGCCAAAGCCCATATCATCGGCCAGGCCTTTCTGGGACTGAACATGCAGTGTGCCCGCTGTCATGATGCGCCGTTCCATGATTTTAAGCAGCGCGACCTGTTCAGCCTGGCGGCGATGCTCAAGCGTTCTGCGCAAGGGGTTCCCAAAACCAGTTCC
>NZ_CAXAVM010000060.1:0-35507 GCF_963972345.1 uncultured Gimesia sp.
CACGCAAACCAGAATCACTTTCTTAAATTGACAAACTGATTTCTGAGATACTCCTGAACTGTGATGGTATTCACTTCTTTATTCTTGCGAAGTGTTTCCCAGTGATGGATCAGGCCACGATCTTTATGATCCAGTTTCCAGTGAATTTTGTGCTCAGCTCTCAGGTGCAGTTTCTCTTCCAGACGTGTGTGTAATTCGACTTCAATGGGAATCAGTTTTCTGGTCCTGAGCTCTTCATTCAATGCAATGCGCGATGCAGGCGGCAGTGTATAGGGATGGAGAACATAATTGAGTCGCGCCATCCAGTCAGCGAATCGGAGATAATTCTCAACTGATGCCTGCTGATCAGGGGCAACACACTGCACACGGTAATTGATCAGTTTACTTTCCAGTGACAACTGATTTTTATTACTGTCGAACTGAGTCTCAAAAATCGGATCCAGCTGAAATTTCAGCCGGGAAGCAATTTCTCTTCCCGTCGATTCTTCTCGTTTAATCTGGTCGTGAATATATTCCTGAGTCTGATGCCGCGCCACATTCAACAGATGTTTGATTTCGTCAAAATTGATCACCGTTTTCAACATCCGGGATTCGTTTAATAAAATCAGTTTTTTCTGGATCGGATCAAAGATCGTCACTTCACCTAATCCATCTACATGATCATAAACTTTTTCTGCATGGAAAATCGAAACACTGCGGGAAACGATGATCGGATCAGTTTCCTGCTGATGTTGATAAATCGTGGTGCGCATTCGGAATTCCTGCGCGAAGCAGAAACAGTCTCCTGTGCCGCACACTACAGCGAACATGCCTGTGATGAGAATCGATCTCCACATATTGGCTTTACTTTCCTGAGAAAACAGACGGGACGACCTGTGACGTCACGGAATTGCGATAGTTCAGAAGGTCGGCAGTTGCATCGTGAAATAGGAATCGGGGCAAGAACTTAAGAAATGTGGCGTGAAGACTAAAAAAAAGGCTGTTTTGCTGCAAGAGGAAGTTGAGATCCTTCCCAGGCAGGTCCCGTTTGAATTACGTTATGAAGTTAGGAAGCATTCGGATAACATTCAGCGCAAGTCTTTTCTAACATAGCATTTACGAAAACAGGCTACTCCATTTGAATGAACATGGATTGAGAGCTCTCCCGAAAGGCCTTCTTTTTTCTCATCAGAACTTCATAATGAAGACTCTTGATCCCGTTGATTATGCATTTCATTACTGGTTCCAATTACTCAAACACAGGTCATTCCATGGGTTCCAAGTCAGATAAGAAGTCACAGGACGCTTCGCTTTTACCAGTCACGCACCACCTGAAACTTCCCAGTGATATTGTCCCAGATGAGATTCAGAAAAAAGTCAAGTCGGCCGAGAAGGGGCAGATACTCTGTAAGCATTACCCTTATCCCACCAAAATGAATCGCAAAAAATATGAACGTGAAATCACCCGCCTTCAAATTGAACTGCTGAAACTGCAGCGCTGGGTCCAGTTGAATGGTGAGCGACTGGTACTGTTGTTTGAAGGACGCGATGCTGCCGGCAAAGGAGGTACCATTAAACGTTTTATGGAACACCTCAACCCGCGCGGTGCCCGGGTCGTCGCTTTACCGAAACCAAATGAGAAAGAACAGGGGCAGTGGTATTTTCAACGTTATATCGAACACCTGCCCACCCGAGGTGAAATCGTCTTTTTTGATCGCTCCTGGTATAACCGGGGAGTCGTCGAGCCGGTCATGGGATTTTGTCGTCCCGCAGAGCACCACACATTTCTGCGCGAAGTGCCTCAACTGGAAAACATGCTGGTGAACTCGGGAATTCACCTGTTCAAACTCTGGTTTTCCGTCAGTCGTGAAGAACAGTTTCGGCGGTTCAAAGCACGCGAATCCGATAAATTGAAGCAGTGGAAACTCAGTCCGATTGATGTTAAAAGTCTGGGACTCTGGGATGAATATACCAACGCACAAAATGCGATGTTCATGGCGACTGATACAAAAGCATGTCCCTGGACTGTGATCCGATCAGATGATAAAAAACGCGCACGAATCAATTGCCTGAGGTACGTGCTCCATCAGCTGGATTATCCGAATAAAGATCAGGAGCTTGTAGAAGGATACGATTCCCAGATCATCGGACCTAAAGAGGACATCTACGACACCAGTGAATGGTAAACAGGCATTGGATACATAAACAGGATCGGCCCGCTCAATACAACAGATATTTTGCACGGCGAAACCCGAATTCAGCCAGGTCCTGTTGATAGAGTGCCTGAATTTGCAACACCGATTCGCCGGCGACGATGGCGTCAAATACGCTCTGATTCCCCAACAGGCGATTATAGGATTTCGTTTCCCATTGCTCCGGATGCAGCGCACGTAGCTGGCAGGCTATCTCCAGACCGGTCTCTACTGACTGAAACCGCCATCGATCGGTTACAATGAAATTCACGCCGCTACATAATTCATTAGCAAACTTGCTGGATACCGGCGTGAATTGAACGGGTACGAATCGTACTCCCGGCAGTCCCGAGCGATTCAATTCCCGGGCCAGTTGCATTCCGTCGAGCCAGGGAGCACCAATCCATTCAAAGGGAGTATCCGTCCCACGCCCGACTGACAGATTCGTCGTCTCCAGCAGACCGATCCCGGGATACAGTACTGCTTCGTTCAGACTCCGCATATTGGGCGAGGGGTTAACCCAGGTCAAACCGGTTTCATCGTAGTACATTTCGCGCTTCCAGTTCTGCATGGGAATGACCTGCAGATCAGCACCGATATTCATCTCTGTATTAAACAGGCGCGCCAGTTCTCCCGCAGTCATGCCATGACGTACGGGGATGCGATGATAGCCGACAAAGGACTGCGAACCTTCATCCAGAACCGGTCCGGAGAAATCGATTCCATTGATTGGATTCGGACGATCCAGCACGATAAAGCGAATTCCCTGCTGCTTTGCGGCCCGCATGGCATTTCCCATCGTCGAAATATAGGTATAAAATCGGGCACCAATATCCTGAATGTCAAACACGAGCGCATCCAGATCCTGCAGGCTCTCCGGCGTCGGTGTTCGAGTCTTGCCATACAGGCTGAAGATTTTCAGTCCCGTTTTTTGATCGGTGCTGTCTCCTATCTTTGAGACATCCAGTTTGCCGGCGAAGCCATGTTCGGGGCTGAAGAGCGTTTTCAAATCCACTTGCGGCGCGTTATTGAGAACCTGAACCGTGCTCTCTCCTTCGCGTGTCAGTCCCGTGTGATTCGTAATCAGCCCGATTCGCATTCCATTCAATACTTTGAACTGTTCCCGCTTTAAAACATCAATCCCGGTCAGTACCTCCAGACTTGCTTTCGAGGGCACTTTCACTCCACCAATCGATTGATTCTTAATAGCGGCGGCTGCGATGGTACCGATACGGCCTGCCAGCGAATTAACAGAACCTTTGCCATCGGGGTGAACCCGGTTACTCAGGAAAATCACAAACAAATCCTGCGCCGGATCGATCCAGAGTGACGTTCCCGTAAAACCCCCGTGGCCAAATGCCTGTCGGGAAAAGAGATCACCACGATTGGAAGAATAACCCGAAAGCACATCCCAGCCCAGTCCGCGCATGATATCAACAACCTGGTAGCCTCTGGTCATCAATTCGACGGTCGTCGGTTTCAGGATTTGTGTATTCCCAGAACGTCCCTGATTCAGCAGGGCTTGCGCATAAATGGCCAGATCCTCGGCGGTCGAAAACAGGCCAGCATGTCCCGCGACACCATCCAGTTTGTAGGCTCGTGGATCGTGAACTTCCCCCTGCATCCAGCGTCCTTCACGCTGTTGAGTGGTCGCGGCACGCTTCTTCAATTCCGCTGCCGGAAGATACCCTGTTTCGGTCATTCCCAATGGCTGAAAAATATGTTTCTGCGAGTATTCATGCACCGACTGTCCAGTGACGCGTTTGACAATATCGCCCAGCAGAATAAATCCAACGTCGGTATAAGCAAAGCGGGTTCCCGGTTCGTAGTATAACTTCAGATCATAAATACGCTGCATCGCCTTTTCCGGGCCCTCCTGGTAATCCTTGATGGAATTATCGGGAATCAATCCACCCTGATGAGTTAACAGCTGATAAACCGTAATATCCTGCTTTCCATTCGAAGCAAATTCAGGAATATATTTGGAAACTGGATCGCTGAGCTGAACTTTGCCCTGCTCGATCAGTTGCATGATACTCGTTGCTGTCGCAATCGGTTTGGTAAGGGATGCCAGATCGAACACCGTGTCCGTGGTCATCGCTACTTCTTCCGGCTGAAGCTGTCGATCACCGTACGCTTTCAGAAAGACGACTTTCCCCTGATATCCCACCAGTACGACGGCTCCGGGCATGGAATCACGTTCCAGTCCTTGTTGAACGACAAAGTCGATCAACGCCAGCCGCCCGGGGTCCATGCCCACCGATTCCGGTGAAGCGGAGGGCAGATGATGAGAGTCGGCTGCCTGGCCTTGATGACAGCTGCAGACGAATAACAGAAGCGTGGTCACAATCCAGAGATAGTTTTTCATTGTTTATTCCCACAGCAGGAGTCAGGGTGTCATCAGATCTGTCAATATTGTTATTCATCATTCCACTGGAACCGGGCAGCCATCGGCATGCGGCGTCCGGAACCGAAGGCACGGGCAGAGAGCTTAATGCCCGGAGGCATCTGCCGCCGTTTGAATTCATTGCGGTCCAGGCGACCTGCCACCCAGAGGACGGTCTCCAGAGGAAACTCCTGCGCCAGGCTCTTCACCGAGCGCTCGTCCTCAATCAGCCCTTTCAAAATTCCATCCAGTAACTCATACGGTGGCAGCGAATCCTGGTCAACCTGATTCGGGGCCAACTCGGCACTGGGAGCTTTTTCGAGTATGTTTTCCGGTATCACGACTCTCCCCGCTCTTTGATTCACATACTTTGCTACGCGATAAACGTCACATTTAAAAACATCGCTCAGCACAGCAAATCCGCCCGCCATATCCCCGTACAACGTACAATAGCCCATCGCCAGTTCGCTTTTGTTACCTGTCGCCAATGCCATCCAGCCATGTTGATTGCTGCGGACCATCACACTTGCTCCCCTGATGCGTGCCTGTAAATTCTGGTCCGCCAGGCCGGTAGGCTCAAGTTTTAAGTCTTCGCCGATCACCGGCAGATTCTCAAAAGCGAGATGGACTGAATCAATGGGGATCGTCTCGTGATCAAGACCCAGGTTTTCTACCAGTGCCAGTGAGTCAGCGACACTGTGATCGCTGCTGTATCGACTGGGGAGCAGCAGTGCGTGTACGCGTTCTGGTCCGATTGCTTCTGCCGCAATTGCACAGGCCAGAGCGCTGTCGATTCCACCAGACAGCCCCAGGACACAATCTGTAAATCCACACTTCTGCATATAGTCCCGCAGCCCCAGAACCAGGGCATCGAACAGTTGTTCTTCACGGGATATAGAACGGATGTCCGGAGAGTCTCTCTCAAGGGTCTGGTCTGTCTCATAATACTGGATGTCTTCTCGAAAGCCGGGCATCTGTAATACCAGACCGCCGGAAGCATCTAATACAAAACTATGACCATCAAATACGAGATCGTCATTCCCACCCACCTGATTCACAAACAGATAGGGAATCGAGTAGCGACTCCGATGCGCATCAATAATTTGATGTCGACGACTTCGTTTATCAATCTCGAAGGGACTGGCGGAGATATTGATCAGTAAATCTGAGCCGGCTTCCGCGAGTATTTTGACTGGATCCGGTAATTCAAAGGGCTGATTGTGATAGAAAGTATCTGGTTGCCCCCACCAGGCATCCTCACAAATATGCAGACCTAATTTCAGCCCCTGGAATAGAACCGGTTTGATCTGCCTGAGATCTGCGTGACGAAAATAGCGTTGCTCATCAAAGACATCGTAATTGGGAAGCAGCAATTTATGAATTTGTGATTCGATTTTCCCCTGAAACAGTAGGCTGGCCGCATTCGCGATTCGTCCTGCAGGGAGATCTCGCCCTGTGGGATGACCAATGATTACACCGATCTCGGGATTCAACTGTGCTGCCAGCATGTCGAGGGCACGATCACAGGCTTCGATAAAACCCTCTCGGAGTAAAATGTCCTTAGGTGGATAGCCACAGAGAATCAGTTCCGGGAAGAGAACCAGATCGACGTCAGATGGAACTGCGCGATTTACTGTTTCCAGAATTTTCTGACAGTTGCCGGACAGATCGCCGACAGTCGGGTTCAATTGTGCCAAAGCAATTTTCACAGACGCTCTCAACTCCTGAAACAGATATTATTTTTGTAGCGATTCTAACGGCCAGACGGGATGTGCAATCCAAACTCACTGAAAATCGGTTGTCAATCAACTTCATTTTACAAAAAAGGGAGGAAATGCTCTCTTTTTTTTGACCCGTACAAAGAATCGAACTAAGTTTAGATGAGCAGATCCAGATTGCTCAAGGGAACGGGGCCAGTCGTGAAGGCCCAGCTTGTATCGATCCCCCACTTCGAATCATCCCGAGACCGACTTCTCCTATGACGCATTCTAGAAAAAGATCAGCCGCAGAAACAGGCACACGCCCTTTACTGAGCCATACTTCGATCCTGATTATCAGCATCTTTGTACTCGGTATGGCCACGGGAACCACTTCATCCATTCCTGCTGACAGTACCTTTCTGATGATGGGGGTGTTTGGCCTGATTTCTTATTTTGGTCTGGGCACGCTGGCTGCTACACGTGAACGAAAGTTGCGAAAGCAGGAAATGGAACAGAAAGAGGAAGCGTTGGAAGGACGGCTGGAACGTCATCTTTCAAAAGACTCCCAGTCCAATATTCCTCAGCGTGAAGCCCTGAACGACTCTGATCAGAGCTATCCGTATCAGACCGTAAATACCGGCGCGGACATTCTCCAGAACCGCTATTGATGCTGAGTCTGACTCAATAAAAAAACGGCTTCAATCCTGAACATCCAGGTTTGAAGCCGTAGTGAAACGATCAATCAGAATTTTTCAGTTCGCGGAAGGTGGAGTCACCCGGCGTACTCGGCTCAAGGCATTCTTGGCTGCAGTTCGCACTTCGGAATTGGTATCGAAGCGAGCTTTCTGCAGTTCCGGAATCGATTTATGGGCGTAAGGTCCGATCTCTCCCAGGGCGTAAGCAGCACCTGCACGTACCTGGCTGGCTTTATCCTGTAAAGCGATGCTCAGGACAGCAATCACATGATCATCTTCCGGCTTGAGATCTGCCAGACTGTAACTGGCCAGCCAGCGGATATTCACATCTTTTGACAGCAGGCAATCGGCAAGCGTTTTGTTCGCCTGATATTTCCACTCTGAGTCGCGGGCCAGCAATTCTGCCGTATGCAGACGAACATACTCGTTATTGTCCGACAGAGACCGTACCAGGATGGGAGTCAGTTCCTGTGAGTGAACCCCGATCTGAGCCAGTACTGCTGCCGCAAAGGAGCGATCGCTTTCGACGGACGAATTCATGGCATCCATCAGAGTCGGCACCGAGTCATCCGTATTTCCGGCGATCTTCCACAAGGAGAATGCACACTGGATACGGACTCCCATGTTCTCGTGCAGAGACAAAGATCGCAGAGCTGGCACTGCAGCAGCAGCTTCAGCTTCCATTGCCCCCAGTCTCTGGATAGCCTGTTTCAGTTCTGGTACCTGATTTGAGTTCAGTTCTCTCACCAGGCTTAACACTTCACCCTGAGCATCGGGACATAACGCTTCCGCGGTGTTCGGTTGAATGAGATCCTGCTTTTTGGGCTGACTGACGCTTGCGGTCTGGACCACCAGCTTCTGGTTTTGTGTAACAGGACGGCTTTCGATCTGTTGTGACAAGGTATTGATTTTACCGGATTCAGCAGTCTTGATCGAATCGGGATCAAGTGGATTCCATTTACCGATTCGTGTTACCTCAGATCCCTCAAACGGGGATGTGACAGTGGTCGTATGACTGGCATTTTCAAACGGATTTCTTTCCTCATACTGAGGTTCTGTCTGCTGTACCAGGCGATACTCCGGCTGGGGAGCAGGTGATTCCTGCTGTGGTGGAGTAAAGTCGGAGATCAGTTCGTTCTGCAGTTCACGCATCAGTTCAAATGCGGAACGTTTCGTTTTGGTCTGGTTCTGCTCTGGTGACGCAACTTTAGCAACCTGCTCTGTTGCAGCAGCTACAGCTACGGTTTTTTTCTCGATTGCAGCAGCGCCTTTCAGTCGGTTAACATCTTCATCCGTCAGCTTTCTGAAACTGACATTCTCCTGTGGTTCGGGCTGGCTTTGGACCTCAGCCATGATTTTTTCAACTTCGACAACCTGCTTTTGCTCGGGTTTTGTCGAGGCGACTTCAACCTCTGGTTCGTCGAAAGCAGATTCTGCCAGCATCGGGTCAGCCAGGAACGGGTTTTCACCAGAGGACGCATCATTATCTTTGAGGAATCGATCCCGGATCGCCCGGAACGGAGAATCCTTAACTTCTGCGACTTCGGTTTTTGGCTGGGATTCTTGAGATTTCACTTCTGGCTTTGTCGTATTAGTACGATTTACCTTTCGAAACATGTCTTTTTCCAGACCGGCCGTCTGCATCTCCGGTTTGGTCTGCGATTTCTGTGAATGGCTCACCATCCTCGTATCGGGGGAGGATTTCAGAGCAGGATCAGCAGACAGTTGTGCAATGTTCTGTTCAACACGCTTCAATAACTTCTGGTTCTGTTCAAATTCTTTCGACCCCTGTTTGATCGATCCCCGCCCACTGGCATCTCTCTGGCTCATCGCCAGAGACTTTTGATAGTGAGTAAGAGCCAGTTGTTTTTCGCCACGCTCTGCATGCAGATGAGCGATAATTTCATGCGCTTCAGCAGGCGAACTGATTTTGCAGAGCTGAGTATAACTCTCCTGCATTTTCCCCTGGCTTCCCAGTACTGTTGCCAGGCGGGTTGTGGCACGTTCGCTCTTGGGGCTCAATGAAACCGATTTTCTCAACACATCTTCGGCTTCAGGATATTTTTTCATTTTGTAAAGTGCATACCCGTAATCGCTCAATAATTCTGCATTTTCGGGCGTGAGCTCTTTTGCTTTTTCAAAGTACTCCAGCGATTCGTCACGCTCACCCAGTCGGTAGCTGACGATCGCCAGTCGGTGGCATGCCAGTGCCCGATCCGGATCTGCCTTATGAATGGATTCATAGGTTTTCTTAGCCTTTTCCAATTCTTTTTTGTGTTCCAGATCCTGCGCAACGGCCATTTTGCTGTCCAGAACTTTTTCCCTGGCGGAGGAAGGGAGCATGGCTGTGGGCATGTGTGAACAGCCTGCAAATGGAACAGCGACAGACGCTGAAAGAACTGCGGCCCAAATACTGCAGCGCTTCATTTTGATATCCTCTAAAAAGTAGAGTCGAGAGCGATAAATTTGCTATTGCCGACTTGTGAATTCAATGACGGGAGAACTTTGAGAGATGTTCTCTTCAAGATACTCAATTCGATCTATTGCCAGATTCGGTTCTGGTTGGATCGATTGTAATTGATGAAATGCATTGAACGACCACTCACGGCCTAGTGAATAGTTCGGTTATTCAAGTTGTGTCGATGCAAAGGGAAGTACAGAATATCGTACTCATAACGAAGATCGTGCCGGACGAAGCGGTTGCAACACGTGGCAAAACCAAGAGACCTGTTCCGGAAAGCTAAAGCTTGACGATTATTCCGGATATGCAACCGCGAAATCACACGGCCCGACTACTGGTTCATTAATCATGAACCTAAAAGTGTTCCCTGTCTCGGTTTGAGACGGAATTTACTGTACACCGGCTGAAGCAATCAAAGTCAGAAGTTGATGAGCAGCGGCAATCTGTCGTTGCTGCCTGAACGTCAATGGGTGCCTGGAATCCGATCCCAAGTCCAGTTCGGCCAGTATTTCGTCGCATTGATAACTTTCAGCAGAGATCAATTCCGACCTCATTTGAGGCCCGTCGCCAAGGATTCGTGCCAGACCGATACAGATAATCCCATCCTGGAGTACAGGAGCGTCGGGCCCCAGATGTCCCGTAATCGAGGCGGACAATGTCGCTTCCGGGGTCTGATTCAACACACCCAATGCCATTTCACGAGCAGTTTCAACACTGACGTCCGTATATTCATCCAGCGTCTGCCTTTGAACTCCCAGCCATTTCATTTTTGTATCCCAGCGGTAGACCACGGCAGAGCCACAAAAGTGTTCTGAAATCCCCGGGATGCTGGTCATCAGCGTAGCCACCAGACCGCCAGTACAACTTTCTGCCAACACCAGTTTCTGGTTATTCTGTACCAGTGCTGACTTGACCTGAATCGCCGCCTGCATCAAATATTCGGAAAACATCTGGATCTCCAAAAAACAAACTTCGAGGCTCTCGTGATAATTTACAGCTCAGGATATCTATTCTACAGTGTGTGCAGCAAATATTATGTAAGTTATCCACCTGAAAGCATCACCCTTTAAATCATGTCGCGTCCCAAACCAACCCGAGATCTTCGCCCTTACTTTCAGACACTTGAGGATCTGGAAGGCCCTTTCGAGTGGGATCGTTTCTTTGGGAATGATCATCCCGTCGTCCTGGATGTGGGGGCAGGCCGTGGACTGTTCCTGTTTAATGGCAGCGGAGAACACCCGGAAAAAAACTTCCTCGGCATGGAAATAGATTATCGGGAAGGCAGACGGGCAGCAAGCCGATTACTCAAAGCCGAACGGCCGAATGCCCGCATGCTGGGGGGAGACGCCCGGATTGCATTTGATAAATTCATTCCGGATTCATCCATCTCCGAAGTACATGTCTACTTTCCCGATCCCTGGTGGAAAAAACGTCATCATAAACGACGGATCTTTACCGACGTATTCGTCAGCCGCATCACCAAAGCGTTAAAGCATGAAGGCGAACTGCACTTCTGGACCGATGTAGAAGAGTACTTTGAACGCGTCAAAAACCTGATGGATCATGCCAGCCAGTTTATCAGCCGTGAGGCACCTGAAGAAAAACTGCCTGAGCACGATATGGACTTCCAGACCAGCTTTGAACGAAAAAAACGCAGAGAAGGCTGGAAGATTCACCGAGGGCTCTGGGTATTACAGAAACCTGCTGAGTCCTGAGCATTCATATCCAGTCAGTTTTCGAAAATCACATGCTCTAAATCGATTGGTCGATTGTATTTGACTCGACGTCCCACATGATACCACCAGATGCCCCGGATCGGATAGAAAAACACGGAGCGGACGAACTCGTGCTGCTGTCGTAAACCGGCCAGATAGGACTCTTCAAACTCGGGAAACTCTTCTGCCAGTTCCAGCCGCTTAACGCGTTTCAGATCCTCAATTGCCACCTGATGTTTTTCATTCAGAATGCCCGTCTGTTCTACTCCGAATGACTGGACGTACCGCCCCGGTGGTGCCGGAAAGATTAACGCTTCTCGATCGTTGGCTGTGATCAGCGTGTTACTTTCTTCGAAGATCGTCGTAAAACTATGAAATCGGCCGTAGGGGGAGAGTGTGGTCTGAAAGAATGTCGCCAGTGAGTCATTCTCCCAGACGATGATATAGTTCTGCTGCCAGCGATAAACGCCGACTGCTACAAATTGATTCGTCTGTGACCAGTCTGCTTCTGCCCTGCACTTGCCCGTAAGATAATCACCCCAGTCTTCTTCCGGTAATAGAATCAATTGGGGCGATCTCATATGCTGAATGGCATAGTAGATCAGAAACGGAATTAATATAAACAGATAGCAGAGTATCATGACCACTAGGATTATCAGACCATTGATCAGGTTGGCGTTCGCCAGCATTTTTCGGTTCCGGATGCAATTAAGTTTCAGCTGTCAGATTCAGGACTTTTGTTTATTTTCTCACCCAACCGATCAATTTTCCAGCCCAGCAGCTTGGCATTGATTTTGTCACTTAAAGCATGGCACATCTCAAGAAAAGCATCCGTCGCACGATCCTCATTCAATTCATGGGCAGAAAACTGGTTCAGATTCTCCTGTCTTAAGATGGTCACCTCGTCCAGCAGAACCTGTAAATCCGGACCATCTGACAGGTTATTGCCATCCAGTTTCATCTGCTTCTTCTCAATCGCCAGCAGCTGTCTGATGTAGCGGTCCAGCTTATGTTCTTTGGCTTTTTCACGCCGTTTCTGGATCTGACGCCACAGCAGGTAAGTCGCAATCAGCATCGATACGATAAACGATCGCATTCCTTCAGTAACTTCAACAAACTCCGAATTCAGAAAGGGCTTCAGTTCGGGATTATAGATATGATCGGCCCCCACATGCAGGGGAAACCCCTGGCTGTCCCGGACAAAGGAATTTCCTCCCTCGATCAATTCATTCAGTTGTAACTGCTTTGAAAAATCCTGATGTAAAATAATGGCGGTCACTCCCGAAACCAGTTCGTCGGAAACCGACTCTCGGGCAAGCAGGTGTGCGCCACAGGCTACCGTTGGCAGGTCTTGTGGTGGCACAACCGGATCTGCGCGGCGGAACATTCCGGCCGGGATTTCATACTCGTCAAAGTGTGTTTCCTTACGTGTGAGTGCCTCTATATAGGGTATTTCCAGAATTCGATATTTTCCAGTGTCAAGCAGTTCATGCAGAACAGGTGCCTCGATTCCCACTGTCAAGATGGCGGCGTCCAGTTGATTCTGATCGAACTGCTCTTCAATTTCTTCATACGACAGGTAGGCCGGTGTAATCTCTTCCAGACTGATTTGTGCATGCCGCAAGAGAGGCAGACTGGCAGCAAGGTCTCCAGATCCCTGTTCCCCCAGAGCGATGCGATGCCCTTTCAGATCTGCCAGTTTAATAATCTCGGAGTTAACAGGCACGATCACATGCACAACCTGTGAATACAGATTTGCGATGAAACAGATGCGGTCCGTTACCGCCTGCTGTGGGGGTTTACTCTTTTCTTGCTCCGTTTGAAATCCCTGCAGCACATACTCAGCCCCTGGCTGATAGAATCCCAGATCGGCTTTACCACTTCTTAATAACGCAAGGTTCTCCAGCGAGCCTTTCGTCTGAATGACTTTTACCTTTGTTCCAAGCTGCTGTTCCAGCAGGTCTTTGAGCTGTAACGCCATGCTGTAATAGCGGCCTTCAGGATGACCGGCTGCAATTGTGATCTGATCCGGCAAAGCCGTCAGCCAGCGGTACGCCTGGTGCAGAATGACGGGTAGGAAGATCAACAGAATGACCAGCAGCACTTTGATGACAGACCGCTTCATATCTACCTTCTTCGATGAATTCTCAAAAATAGTAATGCTTGTGGAATCCGGGAGAATGTGCACAGACTATCATACTCTGTTTAACTAAAGTTTTCCCCTTTCGAGACATAAATAGAAGGATCCCTGGCCGAAATCGAGGCAAGGCTGCTCGACCTGGCCTCTGTTTCGGGAATTCCCGAGTTTGCGGTGCTGTTTGCCTTGGCGCGATTTTTTGGCGAACTATGCTAAGTGACGATACCTCTGTATCATCAGGGAATCATTGTGATTTCCCTGACCCGTTTCCCTTATTTTAATAAGTGAGTGAGTTCCATGTACCGAGTCCTGATCACGGACAATCTTTCGCCAGCCGGTCTTAAAATCCTCGAAGATAACCCGGAAATCGAAGTGGATATTCGTTCCGGCTTATCACCAGAAGAAGTACGGGAAGCACTCAAGACGGCAGATGGTATTATCATCCGCAGCGCGACTAAACTCACTGAAGAGATCCTGAAAGGTCAACCCCGGCTGAAAGCGATAGTGCGCGCCGGTGTGGGGGTCGACAATATCGATCGTGCCGCCGCTACGCGGGAAGGGATTGTCGTCATGAATACGCCGGCCGGGAATACCACCAGTACCGCCGAGCAGACAATTGCCCTCATGATGGCGCTGGCCCGGAACATCGGCCCCGCCTATGCCACCATGAAAGAAGGAAAATGGGAACGTAAAAAACTGACGGGAACCCAGGTCGCTGGTAAAACGCTGGCCATTATCGGGCTGGGACGCATCGGTCTCTCCGTCGCACATCGTGCCCAGGGACTGGAAATGAAAATCATCGGGTACGATCCTTTCATGTCATCAGAGCGTGCCGCCGAGTATGGCATCGAACTTTACAAAGAAGTCGATGAACTGGTCAAACACTGTGACTTCCTGACAGTTCATACCCCCCTGACCGATGAAACACGTGACCTGATTAACGCCGCGCGGATCGCCACAATGCGACCTGGCGTGCGAATCATCAACTGTGCCCGCGGTGGTATCGTCAATGAAGACGATCTGGCAGATGCCCTGGAATCCGGAAAAGTCGCCGGCGCCGCCTGTGACGTATTTACCCAGGAACCTCCCGAAAACCGACGTCTGATCGACGCTCCCAACATGCTGGCCACTCCCCACCTGGGCGCCTCAACTGATGAAGCCCAGGAAATGGTGGCACTTGAAGCCGCAGAGATTATTTCTGACTTCCTCACCAAAAATGAAATCCGACATGCCATCAACATGATTCCTGTTTCCGGTGCCGAGATGGCTGACCTGAAACCGCATATCGAACTGGGACACCGCCTGGGACTGTTTCTATCGCAACAGACTAAAGGCAGCCTGAAAAGTGTCCAGATTCAATATCGAGGGGAGGTCGCTGACAAACAGACTAAACTGATTACATCCAGCTTTGCAGCCGGCCTGCTGTCCAATGCTTTTGAAGCAGAAATCAATATCGTCAATGCAACGGTATTTGCCAAAGAACGTGGGATTGAAATTTCAGAATCCAAATCGACGGAAGTCGGGACGCTTTCGACTTTGATTACGGCAACCGTCGAAACTGAAGATGGAAAATGTTCCGCAGCAGGTACGATCTTCGGTCAGGACTTCCTGCGTCTGACCCGACTGGATGAGTTCTATCTGGATGCATACCTGGATGGCAATCTGCTGATCTACCGTCATCACGATGTCCCCGGTCTGATTGGTTACATCGGCACCGTTCTGGGTAATCACAATGTCAATATCGCCCATATGGCATTAGGTCGCCTGCAGAATCAGCCTGGTGGTGAAGCAATTGCCGTCTTGAATGTCGACGGTGATGTTCCAGAAGCTGCGATTGCTGAAGTATCAAATCACAAAGATGTCTCCTGCGTGAAACTGATTAAAATGCCTCCAGCCACCGCGCCGCTGTCCTGGTTGCAATAAAAACTGATTTGAATTTTCCGGCCGCTTCTCCTGCTTCGACTGATCAGGGGAAGCGGCTTTTTCTGGTATACATTTCGCCCATTCCCCTGAAACTATTGCCTGGGGGGCTCCCTCCAAGGTAAAATAATTGCGAGGAAGGTACGCGCCAGAATATTACATGGAATCTGAATATTTGAATTGACTGGTGAAACAGTTAAGGTATCATTCCCGGCAATTCTTATGCTTTGTTTCTTTGTAAAGTCGCTTGAGTCTTAATCGTACCTCAATATTGCCATTACCTTGCTAAGAGATCTGGGGGATGGGCGGCATATGATTTCAGCAACGACCGGGAAAGCACATTCCAGTGCCATGCAGGCGAGTGTATTGGCACTGAACAAGACTTACTCGCCGGTGCACGTGATCTCTGCAAAAAGGGCATTCTGCCTGCTCAGTAAAGATATTGCAGAGGTAATCAGCGTGGAAGACGGCAGTTTCATGAACTACGACTTCAGTTCCTGGATTGAAATCAGTGAGCTGCGAGCTGAATTTAATGAGCGGAATGAACTGGAAGACTGGGTTCTCTCCGTCAATTTTGAAATCCAGGTGCCTCGCGTGGTCCGCCTGCTCCGCTACGACCGGATCCCCAATAACACTATTAAGTTCAACCGCCGCAATATTTTCATCCGAGACAGCTATCGCTGCCAGTACTGCCAGAAAAAGTTCAGTCTCAAACAGCTGAGTCTGGATCACGTGATCCCCCGCTCTCATGGCGGGGGCATGAACTGGGAAAACATCGTCAGTGCCTGCAGACGATGTAACACGAAAAAAGGAGGCCGCACACCTTCACAGGCTGGTATGAAACTGTTTCAGAAGCCTGCCAAACCCAGCCGCAATCCGGTGTTACTCCAGCAGGTCAAACAGGCAAAATATGAATGCTGGAAAAATTTTGTCGGCTCAAAAGAACTTCTCGCCTGTGACTGATCCCGTCCCGCTACCTGCTTCCGGCTTTTGCTCTCTCCCATTGCCTTTCTGCATGAAATGTCCCTTAAAATCGCTAAATCTCACGCGATTCTCTTGATGAAATCAGCTGATTTTTAAGGCCATGGTTCCACTCTCCCGGTGAACCGTCTATATTACGATCCTGAAACATGGCCTTTTTTGGCAGTCACTTTTATCAAACACTCGGGAATCTGGAATGTCGTCTTCTCCGTTAAATGTCGCGATTATCGGTATGGGTACCGTGGGCAGTGGTGTTGCTAAAATCCTGCTGGATCGTTCCGAACAAATGACGACGCGGGCTGGACGCCCCATTCATCTCAAAAAAGCCGTCGTCCGGGACCTGTCCCGTCCAAGAAATATTGATCTGCCCCCTGATGTTTTAACTGACAGTATTGATGCTGTCATCAACGATGAATCCATCGACGTTGTCATTCAGCTGATTGGGGGAATTGACCCGGCTTATGATATCATGCTCCGCGCCCTTGAAAGCGGCAAAGACGTGGTCACCGCAAATAAAGCACTCCTCTGTGAAAAGGGAGAAAGTCTGTTTCAACGCGCCCGGGAACTGGGGCGCTGTATCTGCTTTGAAGCAGCTGTGGCGGGGGGGGTGCCTCTGCTTGAAACCGTCACACAGGCGATGACAGCAAACCAGATCACCTCCATCGAAGCCATTTTAAACGGGACCAGTAATTACATCCTGACAGAGATGTTTTCTCACAATGTAAGTTACGCTGATGCCGTGAAAAGCGCCCAGGAAATCGGCTACGCGGAAGCTGATCCGGCCATGGACGTCGATGGGACAGATGCGGCGCAAAAACTCGGAATTCTGGTGCAGCTGGCATTGGGCATCAAAGTAAATCTTGATCAGTTTCTGCGACAGGGAATCGACAGCCTGTCCCTGGCGGATTTACAGTACGCCTCAGAGTTGGGTTACACCGTCAAATTACTGGCGGTCGCCAAGCTGCTGGATGGTCAGCTGGAAATGCATGCCCAGCCCACTTTGATCCGCAATGACAACCCACTGGCGCATGTGGAAGACGCCTATAATAAAATTGCCCTCGAAGGCGATGCCGTCGGTAAAGTCTGGCTGTCAGGCATGGGAGCAGGCCAGATGGCGACGGCTTCCGCGGTCGTTGCCAACGTGGTTGATATTGCCGTTGGCAGAGCCGCTCTGACATTTCCCCGACTCGATCTCTGGAACCCGCGCCAGGGCATCAAGATCATGCCCCGCGAGGAAATTTCCCGACGCTACTTCCTGCGTTTAAACGTGGAAGACCGCCCGCATGTTTTAGCTGACATCACGAACGTATTAGGCGACCATGAAATCAGCATCGCCAGCCTGGTCCAGCACGAAGCGCCGGAAGTTGATCCAGACGAAGCATACTCAATCGTACCGCTGGTGATTATGACCCATCGCACGACAGAAGGCCGCTTTCAGGCCGCCAGCAGGGAGCTGGATGAGCTGGACTGCATCCGGTCTCCCTTTGTGCGTATGCCGGTCAACGACTGATCGGGCCGATTACTCTTTCGTAGCCGGAGCCGGTTTTTCGGTCTCTGGTTTCGCAGCCGCATCCTCTTTCTTTTCAGCGGCAGGTGCATCGGTCTTCTCTTCTTCCTTCGCAGCGGGTTTTTCAGATCCCGGATTGTCCGTTTCTGGTTTGCTTTCAGCCTTCTCACTGGTTTCAGCTGGCTGCTCGCCCACGATGGTTGCCTTTTTAATGTAGTCCAGCATGGGGAATTCTTTCTTCAGGTAAGCATTCCCTTCATCCACAATTTTTCCCTGATAAGGACCACGGCCCTGAGGTGCTCCTTCTCCATATCCATTATAGAGAGAATCAACGACATCCATGCCTTCGACCACCTTCGCAAACGGAGAAAAGCCCATTCCGTCCAGATTGGAGTTATCCCCGAAGTTTATGAAAAACTGTGTAGACCGCGAGTTGGGCATCCCTGTTTTCGCAAAGGAGACGTAGCCACGTTTGTTCGATTCTACCACGGGATCATCCATGATATTGTTATCGCGCCATTTGGCATGCAGTTCCGGATCTCCGTTGATACCAGTCTGTGCCATGAATCCCTCGATAACACGAAAGAAAGCAGTGTCGTTATAAAAACCGTTCTTAACCAGTTCCTTAAACCGTTCTGCTCCCCGGGGTGACCATTCCGGATGAACTTCCAGCTTGATATTCCCTTTGGTTGTCTCCAGCAGAACCTGGTAATCATCGGCACCGCTGGGCGTATCCTTTCCACCTGCTTCAGCAGCTTGAGGTACTTCGGGATCACTGGCAGTGGGGACTTCTCCAGAACAGCCAACGCAACACAATACAATCAGACTCAATACCAACAGACTAAGACGTAACATCTCTTCGATCCTTATATAATTAAAAGTTGTTAATAGTATTGACGAAACCGGTCATAAAGAATTTTGTATTTCCTGACTGAGTTGTTCAAATTCCTGTTTCAGAACAGGCATCGCGCCGGCCTGGCTTGCTACCAGACCACCTACCCGATTCGCGAACAATGCAGCCTGCCGCCAATCCCAACCCAGTAACCGTCTTGAAATTAAAGCTGCGGTAAACGCATCGCCGGCACCGACGGCATCGACAACCTCTACCGGAGAACCGGGGATATCATATTCCTGTCCGTCAGAATAAATCAGGCATCCTTCTGCTCCACGTGTAATGCAGATCGCATCCAGTTGATAATCTTTCTGAATCTGATCCGCGAACTGCCTGGGGCTGTCGATTGATAATCCCAGAATTTCGCTCAGCTTATCTACTTCGTCCTGATTCAACTTGACCATCTTTGCAGCTGCCAGAGAGCTTTCCATCCAGCTTCGTTCATAGTAATCCTGGCGGAGATTCACGTCATATACCACCAGGCAATTTTCCGTAGTGGCAGCCAGGCATTGATGAATCGCTTCGCGTGAAGCTGGTTCCCGCTGCGCCAGAGTCCCGAAGCAGACCGCCTGGGACTGCTGCATCAACGCAGACAGATCCTCATTAAATTCCAGATGGTCCCAGGCAACCTGTTCATGGATGGTATATTGAGGATCGTTTGCATCGGAATACTGTACGGTGACAGTGCCTGTGGGAAAGGATTCATCAACCTGAACATGATCCACAGACAGTCCCTGCTGCTTCAGAAATTCCAGCAGTTCATTCCCGAGTTCATCCTGTCCGACGCGTGTGACGACGGTCCCCCGGCATCCCAGCTGATTGGCCTGGAAGGCGACATTCGCCGGTGCGCCGCCTGGTCTTCTCTCATCCTCAAAACAATCCCAGAGTAATTCACCTAAACCAATTACCAGGGGAAGCGAATTAATGTTATTCATGGAACTCAGATTCAATTTTGATGCGATTCAATTACACTGTTCCGAGATGGCAGCCCGGAAACGGAGTGCTGCTCCCATACAAGCACGATTTCTCACAGTGGATACCATACCATAATCGGGGATACAAATTCCATGCATCGCATTTATGAATACCATCATTTAGTGACTGAAGATGAAATCGACGGATTAGGGCATGTCAATAACGTAGTCTATTTGAAATGGTTACAAGATGCAGCAGTCGCTCACTCCAGGGCAAATGGCTGGCCGGGAAGCCGTTATCGCGAATTGAAAATCGGCTGGGTTGCGCGCAGTCATTTTATCGAATATCTGCAACCCGCATTTGTGAACGAGGAAATCGTTGTGCAAACCTGGATTTCCACGCTTCAGAAAGTCAAATCGTTGCGAAAATACAGGATTATCCGTCCTGCTGATTCCCAGATCCTGGTACGCGCTGAAACAAACTGGGCGTTTGTGAATTACGAAAGCCTCGCTCCCCGCCGGATTCCGACGGAAGTTTCTGCCTGCTTCTCAATTGTTCCCGAGGCGGAAGAACCCGGAAATTGAATCATCCAGCAGAAATTCGCTTCCCGTTTTTTAGGGAAGAATCTGACTCAAAACGTGAAATCAGACAGACAGCATGGTACTCTATCTACACTTTCAGATTGCACGCTGATCTGAAAAAATTTTCAATTCACCATCGGGTCTTTTTTGATTCTCGCCCCATGGTCTTCGATACAGACATTAGACTGAAAACGGACTCATCGCTTCACTCCATTCACGGTGAATTATGACTGACCAACCCTATGAAAAGCTGGGAGCATTCTACCTGGGACGGGAATATGACCTGCCTGAAAATCGGGTGAAAGAAGATCTGGTATTATATGACAGTAAAGATCTGACAACACATGCCGTGTGTGTCGGGATGACCGGCAGTGGAAAAACCGGCTTATGTCTCTCTCTGCTGGAAGAAGCAGCCATTGATGATATTCCTGTCATCGCCATTGATCCCAAGGGGGACTTGGGAAATCTGTTACTGAATTTTCCGGATTTAAAACCTGCTGATTTTCGCCCCTGGATTGAAGAAAGCGAAGCCGTACGCAAAGGCAAGACACCTGACGAATACGCAAGCTGGACTGCCGATCTCTGGAAGAAAGGACTCGCTGACTGGCAGCAGGATGGCACTCGTATTGCCCGACTGCGCGATGCCGTCGACATGGCAATCTACACACCAGGCAGTAATGCCGGGCTGCCCCTGTCAGTTCTGAAATCTTTTGATGCACCGAGCGACGCGATTTTGAACAACAGTGATGCCCTGCGAGACCGCATCATGTCTGCAGTATCGGGACTGCTGGCCCTCCTGAAGATCAATGCTGACCCGATCAACAGCCGGGAGCACATCCTGCTTTCCAATATTCTCAGCAATGCCTGGAAAGAAAAACGCAATCTGTCCATCGCCAGTCTGATTCAGGAAATCCAGGCACCCCCGTTTGATAAGATCGGTTTCCTCAACCTGGATATGTTTTACCCGGCGAAAGAGCGCGTTCAGCTCTCTCTGCAACTCAACAACCTGCTGGCTTCTCCGGGATTTGAGTCCTGGATGCAGGGGGAAGCATTAAATATTGAGCGACTGTTAATGACAAAACAGGGTAAGCCCCGTATCTCCATTCTTTCGATTGCCCACCTGTCTGAATCGGAACGTATGTTTTTTGTCACAATACTGCTCAATGAAGTGCTGGCCTGGGTCCGCAGTCAGCCAGGTACCTCCAGCCTGCGGGCAATTCTGTATATGGATGAAGTTTACGGCTACTTCCCTCCGACAGCGAATCCACCTTCTAAAACTCCCATGCTCACCCTGTTAAAACAGGCACGTGCCTTTGGTCTGGGCGTGGTGCTCTCGACACAGAATCCGGTTGACCTGGACTATAAAGGACTCTCGAATACCGGTACCTGGTTTATCGGTCGCCTGCAGACAGAACGCGATAAAGCACGTTTACTCGATGGCCTGGAAAGTGCATCGGGAACAGCCGGCAGCCAGTTCCATCGACAGGAAATGGAAGCCATTCTATCTGACCTGGGAAGCCGGGTGTTCCTGTTGCACAATGTGCACGAAGATGCGCCCGTTGTCTTCCAGACCAGATGGGCATTGTCCTATCTGCGAGGTCCACTGACGAGAAATCAGATCAAAACGCTGATGGATCCACGTAAACAGGCGATTGCCGAATCGACTCCGGCAACAGCGGTCATCACGACATCAGAACCAGACCTGTCACAGCCGCCATTGATTCCTCCAGAAATAAAACAGCGAGTTTTTACTGCTGCGACGATTGCCTCGACGGGAAGTCGACTCGTCTATCGCCCGGGGTTGATCGGTCTTGCGAAACTGCGCTACGCCGATGCCAAATCCAAGGTCGATCTCTGGCAGGATGTGGCTCTGCTGCTGACAGTCACCGGTTCGGTTCCAGAGTCTGTCTGGGAAGCGGCTACAATCATCCCGCCGGGTAATCTGGACTATGATTCAGAACCTGATTCCCAGGCCGTCTTTGCAGAAGTCGACAGTCTGCTCACAAAACCGAAACAGTACCAATCCTGGGAAAAGGAATTGAAAACATACCTCTACCAGGAGCGCCCGCTGAATCTCTGGTTTAGCGCAGATCCAAAGCTGTATTCCGAACCGGAGGAAAATGAATCTGCGTTTCGGGCGAGACTCAAACAGCTGATGCGTGAGGAACGTGATCTCCAGATAGAAAAATTAAGATCTAAATATGCTTCCAGATTCGACATCATAAAAAATCGGATTCGAACAGCAGAAGAGCGTGTGGCGCGGGAAGAATCACAGTACAGCGAAAAAAAATTGAGTACGTTTCTCTCGATCGGCACGACGATTTTCGGTGCAATCATGGGCAGAAAAGTAGCCAGCGCCACCAACGTCCGCAAAGCATCCACTGCTGCACGCAGTGTGGGACGCGCCGCCAAGGAGCACGATGATATTGGACGTGCGAAAGATGCTCTGGAAATCCAGCATCAAAAATACGCTGCCCTGGAAACTGAGTTTCAGCAGGAGATCGACGAACTGGAAGAACCGATTCGGCCGGAAGATCTGGAAATTGAGGCCTATCCTGTCCGCCCGCGGAAGTCTGATCTCATGGTGAATGAAGTTTCATTCGCCTGGCTCCCCTGGTCTGTTGATCCAACCGGAATCAGCCAGCCCCTCTATCGACGAGAAGAAGAATAGTTCCCGCCAGAGAATAGAAAGACAGGGGTAAAGCAGCGTCTGCTTCTCCCCTGCCTTCCCTGTTACTTCACCACAAAGTTAATCAGTCGTCCGGGAATGACAATCGCCTTCACGATGGTTTTTCCTTCCAGATGCTGGGCGATCGTCTCATCCTGCTCCGCAGTCTGCTGCATGGTAGCCTGGTCGGCGTCTGCTGCGACTGAAACTTTCGATCGTAATTTCCCATTCACCTGCACCGGGATTTCCACGACCGATTCCTGCAACAGGGCTTCATCATATGCGGGCCAGGGCTGGTATGCCAGAGTTTCTGCGTGCCCCAGTACGCTCCAGAGTTCTTCTGCAATATGCGGCGCGAATGGGGAAAGCAGCAATACGAAATCAGACAACACTTCTTTGGACCTGGTTTTTAACGGTCCCATCGCATTCGTAAATTCCATCATACGACTGATGGCGGTATTGAAGGATAACTTTTCGATATCCTCAGATACGGCTTTAATCGTCTTATGCAATATGCGCAACTGATCTTCATCGGGTTCCTCATCGCTGACAGCGTCGCTTAAGGCAACTTCTTCCTGTTTTTCATCGATGATCAAGCGCCAGACGCGCCCCAGAAATCGACTGACGCCATCCACGCCACTCATGCTCCAGGGCTTGGTTGCTTCCAGAGGCCCCATAAACATCTCGTACATCCGCAGTGCGTCAGCGCCATACTGTTCTACAACGATGTCCGGATTGATCACGTTGCCACGTGACTTTGACATCTTATAGGCACGGCTGTTGACAGAGATGTCGGGCTGATCGACGAGTACAAAATCCTCACCCTGTTTCTGCACCTGATCTGATTCCAGGCGGATGATCGTCACGGGCTTACCCGAAGCTTTCTCAATCCACTTGGTTTCGGATTCATCAGATTCGGTCACGTCCTTTGCCGACACCCAGGTGCCATCTGTCTGTTGGAAGCCCGTTAATTCGACATCACCTAAAATCATGCCTTGATTGACGAGTTTCTGGAATGGTTCCGGACAGGTCACATGTCCACGGTCAAAGAGTACCTGATGCCAGAAACGCGCGTAAAGTAGATGCAGAACCGCATGTTCGCCGCCACCAATATACAGATCGACGGGCAACCAGTTCTTCTCGTTTTCCGGATCGATAAATCGCTCACTGTTTTTGGGGTCGGCAAATCTCAAATAGTACCAGCAGGAGCCCGCCCATTGTGGCATGCTGTTCACTTCGCGCAACAACCGCTTGCCGTCCGTACCTGTTTTATACAACCATTCGTCAGGCGCAGAAGACAACGGCGGTTCGGGAGTCCCGGCCGACTTGTACTCTTTCATTTCGGGAAGCTCAACCGGTAAACTTTCTTCCGGGTCCGGTCGCATCAAGCCTGTTATCTTGCCGTCCTCATCCAACTCGTGCCAGATGGGAAACGGTTCTCCCCAGAAATGCTGGCGGCTGAATAACCAGTCGCGAAGACGATAATTCACGGCCCCTTTACCAAGCCCCTGCTCAACCAGACGAGCCGTGATTTCTTTTTTGAAGTCTGCCGTTTTCATGCCATCAAATTCACCGGAATGAATGGCGGTCCCCAGGCCGGAAAAGGGAGTCCTCTTTTCACGCGCAATCTCCGCCTCCAGAGCCTGCTCGTCTTTAGATGGCTCGTAATTCTCTGGTGGTTCAACCACAGGGATGATGGATAAATCAAACTCAACGGCAAATTCCCAGTCTCGTAAATCGTGAGCGGGAACCGCCATGATGGCACCCGTGCCATAGCTGATCAAAACGTAATCGGCAATCCAGACCGGTATTTTCTCGCCGTTGACTGGGTTGATGGCGAAACTGCCGGTAAATACCCCTGTCTTCTCTTTCGCGAGATCGGTTCGATCCAGGTCGCTCTTGAGTGTCGCCTGTTTGCGATACGTTTCGACGGCCTGCTTCTGCTCAATTGTTGTCAGACGATCTACAAACGGGTGTTCGGGAGCAAGTACCATATAGGTAGCACCGAACAGGGTATCAGGACGAGTGGTATAGATCCGTAAGACGTCCGCTTCGGGATCCTCCGAAAATCCGGTCTCGCTGCGTGAGGATTTCCAGGCAGTAAATCCCTGCTCCAGATCGGCGTCTGATCCTCCCGCGCCCACATAGAAATCTACCTCTGCACCTTCACTGCGGCCAATCCAGTTTTTCTGTAACGATTTAATAGAATCGGACCAGTCCAGTCCCTCCAGTCCATCAATCAACCGATCGCCGTACTTCGTAATCCGGAGCATCCACTGCCGCAAGGGAATCCGCTCCACGGGATGTCCGCCCCGCTCACTTTTTCCATCGATAATTTCCTCGTTGGCCAAAACCGTCCCCAGTTTCGGACACCAGTTGACGGGCGCCTCATGCTGATATGCCAATCGATGGCGATTCTGGTAATGGCGGGTCGCGTCTTCTCCCTCCGCTTTCACTTTTTCGGGGATCGGCAACTCGCTGATGGGGCGGGCACGACCGACACGCTGCTTGCCATCCGGCCCGATCCATTCATATTCGGAATCAAACCACGAATCGAATAACTGCAAAAAGATCCATTGCGTCCAGCGAAAGTAATCCGGATCCGTCGTCGAAAATTCGCGACTCCAGTCATAACTGAAACCTAACATCTTCAACTGACGTCGAAAGGTGTCTATGTTCTTCTGAGTTGTGATTCTGGGAGGGGTCCCAGTTTTGATCGCATGCTGCTCTGCCGGTAAGCCAAATGCGTCCCAGCCCATGGGATGCAGCACCTGTTTCCCCTGCATACGGGCGTGGCGACAGACGATGTCAGTTGCCGTATACCCTTCGGGATGCCCGACATGTAAACCTTCGCCTGACGGATAAGGAAACATATCGAGTACATACAGCTTGTCTTTCCCTTCAACAAACTCACCGACTTTGAAAGTTTCCTGCTGATCCCAATAGGTCTGCCATTTGGTTTCAATCCGCTTGGCGTCGTAACGAGGCATTGTGTCCAGTCTTCCTAATCGTTCATGGGCACTATTGCCCGGCTCATAAAATGATTTTTGTGTCTGTGTGGGCCAGCAATGCCCGGTCAAGTATCGTAACAAACAGACAGTAATCCTGTCAGTGTTATCTATAGTAATAGAGTAAGTTTAGCCATCCGTAGAAACTTTGCAATTCTGCCTGTTTTTGATATCGAGGGTTTCTTTACGAGCCTTGATTTGTCAAAATACACAAGACCTGTTCCCGAAACAGCGGTTTTGAAAACTTACTTGAGTTGATAGTCCCTCATTCCGGAGTAAACATAATGGCAGTCAGTTCCGATTCCCCCTGTTACGGTGAAACCAGCAGACGTGATTTCCTGAAGTCTTCTTCCGCCTGGGGATTCGCTGCCCTGACAGCAGGTACGCTGATGTCAGACACCGCTTTGGCAGCAGGAGTTCAGAAAAAAGAGACTCCTGAGCATCTCAAGTTGAGTCTGGCCGCCTATTCTTTCAACCGTTACATGCAGCAAAGCTGGCCAAAAACCCGTGAGAGAAAAACGCCAGCCACCATGACCATACAGGACTTTGTCCGCTACTGTGGCGAACTGAAACTGGATGGTTGTGAACTGACCAGCTACTACTTCCCCAATCCCGTCAGTGACGATTATCTGAAAAAGACCCGTGATCTCGCCGGTTCACTGGACCTGGAAGTTTCCGGTACAGCGATTGGAAATGATTTCTGCCTGCCAAAAGGGACCGCCCGGGACGAACAGCTGGAAATGACCCGGAAATGGATTGATTATTCTGCGATTCTGGGTGCTCCCGTGATTCGAATTTTTGCCGGTAAGGTTCCCAAAGGGGGAAAGGAAGCAGAAGCCATTCGCCTGTGCCAGGCAGGCATCAATGAATCTTTGAAGTACGCTGAGAAAAAAGGAGTCAGCCTCGCTTTGGAAAACCACGGGGGCATCACATCGACTCCCGAGCAGATGATGCGGATCATTGAGGGTATCGATCAATCTCCTCATTTCGGGATTAATTTCGACAGTGGCAACTTCCGCACAGAACATCCATATGAAGATCTGAAAAAGATCGCACCACTGGCGATCAATGCGCAGATCAAGGTGGAAATGGGAGTCCGTGGAAAAGAAGTTCCCGCAGATATCCCGCGCATCGTGAAAATCCTGAAAGACGCGCACTATAAAAACTTTGTCGTTCTGGAATACGAAGCGGATGAAGAACCGAAAGAAGCGATTCCCGTATATATCAAACAACTGCGAAAACTGATCTGAAGTCAATCGCTTTTCTGTCCCGACATAGATCATACGAGATTCAATCATGGATGAAACTGAAACGAAGCCTCCTGAGAAGGCAAAAAGGCGCGCGTTCTGGAATCATCAGCTACCGCTGGAGCGCGAGACCTGCGTCTTTATTCTGGTCAATGCGCTGGATGTCTTTATGACATACCTGTTGCTGGTCACTGGAAATTTTCGTGAATCCAATCAGCTGGCGAATTATTTTATCGCGGGCTGGGGCATTAAAGGCATGGTCTACTTTAAGTTTACCCTCGTCGCTGTTGTCACGGTAATTGCTCAAATCGTCGCACGCAAAAAGATGTCGACGGGACGTAACCTGTTGAACTTCGGTTCGCTGATCGTCGCTGGCGTCGTCATTTACAGCTTTGCTCTCTTCATGCGCTCAGGCGATCTGTTTAAATAATAGCGTCTGCAGACCGCGAGGCCGTTCATGCATCGTCACGGGATTCTATCAGTCGAATCAGTCCGGCAAACAGAATCGCCGCCGTCTCCATTCTTAAGATACCCTCGCTCAGCCTGACAGCTTCCGCGCCCTGATTCAGTGCAGTCTGGATTTCCAGAGGAGAGAACCCTCCTTCCGGTCCAATCAGAATAACCACCGCTGCTTCAGAATTTTTGACCGGTTTAAACAGATCAATTCTACTCCCCTTCGGGTCAGCAATCAGCAGGCGACACTCTGTCTGACTGACTGCCGACAGGAATTCGTCCCATCTCTGCAGCTCTGCCAGTTCCATGAGCTGAATCTGCCCGGACTGCTTGGCAGCAGAGACGATTGTCTGTTGTAATTTTTTCAATCGATTCCCGCCAGGATCAACACTACTGCGTTCTGTCAGCAGGGGAACCAGTTTTGTCACACCCAGCTCTGCTGCTTTCTCAACAAGCCAGCGAAAGCGGTCTCCTTTGGGTACGGCAGTCGCCAGAATCAAGGGTCTCTGTGAGCTGGCCTGAACTGCATGTCTGGCGGTCACCTGGATTTCCACCGATTTCCGGGAAGTATTTGTGATGACCCCTTCTGCTTCCGCACCCGTCCCGTTGAATACCAGCACACTATCACCAGTTCGCATACGAAGGACATGCAGCAGATGATGCGCCTCGCTGCCATCCAGCAGTAACTGATCCGTATCAAACGGGCCGTCATAAAAAAAACGATGTGGCATAAATGTTCTCGGAATCGATCGGCTCAGAAAAACTTTAAGCTCTTTAAATTACGTAAGTTGAGAAAAATCAGACAACTCAGGCGGGGTTCGGTCATGCCGATAGCATCGAATGACCGATTTTATCAATAAGAAGAGTTCTTTCAGATGACCCCACTCGTTTTCTGAACAGGCACACTCTTCATTTTATGGATGGTATCTCTCTTCCGGTAGGTTCTGCAAGGAGCAGAGATTCAGAACACGCAGGTTCGAACTCAATATTCAAACAGGTCATAAAAAGAATCATGTATTGCGAATTCTGGAATTTGACACAGGCCCCCTTCAAACAATGGCTGGATCTGGAATACTTCTTTGAAAGTGAATTCCATGAAGAAGCTTTAGCGCGTCTCCTGTTTGTTGCAGATGAACAGAAGAAATGCAGTATCCTCAGCGGGCCAGCGGGAACAGGGAAGACTCTCACTCTGAAAGTCTTTCAGCAACTGTTAAAACGAACTCCTCATCAGTGTGAATTAATCGATCTGATCGGCCTGGGAGAAGAAGAACTGCTCTGGCAGGTTTGTGCCAGCTTACGACTGGGGCCGGCACTTGATACACCACTACCCCGACTCTGGCGACAGTTGACCGATTATCTGAACGGCTTACAACTGACCCAGGGACGTCAGATACTGCTCCTGGACCATGTCGATCAGGCTCGTACCGAATGCATGCCTGCCATTGAGCGTCTGCTGCATGCTGGTAATCAGCAGTTCCCAACTTTATCGCTGGTTCTGTCGCTGGATCACCTGAAAGCCACAGACACACTCTCGCGAAATTCCGATCTGTCCATCGAACTGGATAGTTTCGATCAGGAAACGACAGAAAGTTACATTACGTCTCGCTTAAGCTGGTCGGGTTGCCAGTCGGATCTCTTTTCTGCCGCCGCATACCAGGAGATCCAGGCAGCCAGCCAGGGTATTCCTGCAAAAATCAACCAGATCTGTGACCTGGCATTACTGGCGGGCTTCGAACAGAACCTGTCCACCATTGACGCCGATGTCATCAAACGGGCCTGCCATGAGATAAAAGGGGCACCGGTTTCAAGAAACCGCATTTCCGAAGTCATCCAGCGCGTGTAGAATGCAGAAGTGATTCTCCCGTTCTCTACACCCTGATGATGTTGACTCAAATGCATGTCTGTCTGTTTGATATTGATGGCACCCTGATCGATTCCGGTGGTGCAGGCCAGCGATCTATCCTGCACATGCTGGAAGAGGAATTTCAGGTTTCCGCGCCAGTGGAAGGCATACCCACAGCAGGCCGTACCGATCATTCGATCATGGTAGACCTGTTTGAATACTTCAATATTGCCAACACCAGTGAAAACCGGCAGCGTTTCGAGCAAGGCTACCTCAATCTGCTCGCCGACAAGCTGAAAGAACATCAAGGCCGGGTCCTGCCGGGGATCAGAGAGATCCTGGACTCCCTTTCCCGACAGGCGAATGTTGATCTGGGACTGCTGACAGGCAACTTCGAACAGGGTGCGAAGCAAAAACTGGCACACTACGAGCTGGACCATTATTTTGACTTCGGCGCCTATGGAGATCACCATGTGGACCGGGATGACGTCGCCCACGAAGCCTTAAGACAAATTCGAGAGCGTCACGCCACTGAAATCCTGGAACAGACCTCCGTCTGGGTGCTCGGCGATACCCCCAATGACATCACGTGCGGGCGTGCCATCGGTGCTAACGTGATTGCGGTTGCCACGGGTGTCTATTCGCTGGAGGAACTGCGAAACTGTGAACCAGATTATCTGTTTGAACATTTCAAAGACGTGCAGCCAGTTTTGACTCTGTTTGATCCGCCTGAATCATTGATTTGATACAGAATGTCAGAAATCAGCGAGAATGAAATGAAAACATTCTCTTCTTAGAACAATGTCTTCTGCTCCTGAATCGGCGTGAGACAGTCCGGTGAATCATGCGATACCTTATTGACCTGCGAGCTTACCGGATGAACCTGCATTGCCTCTGCCGGGCAGGTCTGCAGTAGTTTTTCCAACTGAGGAACTGGTGTCGTCTCCGCACTCAACCAGCGGGCATACTGAGCGGGCTGTAATATGACCGGCATCCGGGGATGGATTGATTCCAGCAGAGGATTGGCAGCGGTGGTTAAAACAGTACACGTATCAACCTCAGTACCATCGGGGCTCTGCCATTGTTCCCATAACCCGGCCATCGCGAACAGAGGCTCTTCCCGCAAGCGAACACACATGGCCTGCCGTGAACGGTTCCCGGTACTCTTCCATTCATAGAACCCGTTGGCGGGAATCAGGCAGCGCCGATAGCGAAACGCATTTTTAAAAGCCGGTTTGGAGGAAGCGGTTTCGGAACGGGCATTGATCATTGCCTGTCCGGGAGCAGGATCTTTAAACCAGCCGGGAATGAATCCCCACTGAAAATGCCGGACCTGGTACTCCTGCTGGTTTTGCACAATAGCCATAACGGGCTGTGACGGGGCAATATTGTATCGGGGGGAAATCCGCGGAAACGTCACCAGCTGAAACAGCCGCATGATTTCTTCATCCGGTGAAAACAGAAAAAAACGGGCACACATAATCGCTATGAACCTTCATTTGTTTTGAAAGAAACATATGATACTGTTGCAGGAAACTGGTGACGAACCCCATTTTAATTGATTCGAAAACGAAATACTATCGACCTGTGATATCAGTCCCCCGCTGATCAATGCAGAAAGGATAAGAAGCCATGATTCCACTACGAAATATTGGTAATACGGACATTCAGATCACCCCCATCGCCATGGGTTGCTGGCCCATTTCAGGTGTCACCAGCGTGGATGTCACAGAACAGGCCAGCCTGGCAACACTGAAGGCTGCATTTGAATCTGGAATCAATTTCTTTGACACCGCATATTGTTATGGCTACGAGGGAGAAAGTGAACGACTGATTGCGCAGGCCTTAGGTGACCGACGGGATCGGATTGTGATTGCGACCAAAGGGGGCATTCACTGGGAGGGAACGAAACAGGTACGCGATGCCTCCCCGACCCGCATCAAACAGGAATGTGACGAAAGCCTGCAGAGGTTAAATACCGATCGTGTTGAACTCTACTATCTGCATGGCCCCGATCCTGAAATCTCAGTCAGCGAATCAGCGGGAGCATTCAAGGAATTATTGGCCGCCGGCAAAATTCAGTCTGTTGGTGTCTCTAATTTTACCCTGGAGCAGCTTCAGGAATTTGCCGACGTCTGCCCCATTTCAGCGTATCAGCCACGCTACAACATGTTGCAGCGTGACATTGAGAAAGATCGGCTGCCATGGTGCATTGAAAACGATGTCTCCATAATGGCTTACTGGCCTTTAATGAAAGGGTTGCTTGCAGGCAAGCTGGCCCGAGATCATCAGTTCGCGCCGGAAGATGGTCGGCAGAAGTATCCCATGTTCCATGGAGAGGAATGGGAGAAAAACCAGGATTTTCTGGAAGTCCTGCGTGCACTGGCCAATGAGATGAATCGAACAGTGGCTCAGATTGTTGTTCGCTGGACCATTCAACAGCCGGGGATTACCTGTGCCCTCTGCGGAGCAAAACGCCCTGAGCAAATTCAGGAAAACGCAGAAGCTTTGAACTTTGAACTCTCAGTTCATCAGCTTGAATCAATAAACCGGGCCATTGAACAGCGTGGCCCGATTCTTACCTGAGACGTGAAATCGGCACTGCCGCTTTAAGGCAGAATCAAACCTTCGCGGATCGAATACCGTGACAGTTCGACACGATCATGAATACCCAGTTTGTGCATGATTCGATATTTATGGCTGTCGATCGATTTTTCCGAGAGATGCATGGAACGTGCGACTTCTTTGACACTTTTCCCCCTCGCCAGATGTCGGAGCACTTCAATCTGCCGGGATGTCAGCGAGGTAAGCATGCTTTGCGACTGTATCGAATAGCGTTCTTTCTTGTGATCAAAAACCAGCCGTTCCTGGACCGATTGTGAAAAACAGTACTCGCCACGCGAGGCCTTTTTGATGGCATGGATCAATGATTCAACAGGCTCCCCTTTTAGTAAGTAGCCTTTTGCATTAACCCTCAAAGCCAGTTCAATGAAAATGTCTGAGAGATATCCCGTCAGGAAGATCATTTTCGTATTTTTCAGCCGAGAGGAAATCTCTTCGGCGATATCAAATGAACCGCGTCCGGGTAGTTCTACATCCAGAATGACGACATCGGGTTCTGTTTCCAGAATCAATGCCAGACCGTCATCCGCATTTGTTGCTGTTCCTACAACTTCAATATCGGGATCACGCTGAAACCGGGAGACAATCGCATCTACCAGTACCATGTGATCATCGACAAAAACAACTCGAATCAGATCTGTTGAAGTTAACATATTGGTCGGCCCCCGGATGATTTGAGAATTAAAAGATATCAATTAACTAATGATTCAATCTCAATTCTGCAGTTACTCGGTGTGCTTCTGCTCCTGTAGAATATCTCTGCATTTCTTTGACAGCTCGAGCACATCGCTGGTCGCGGATTCAATCGGTGGAACTAAATCCCGGAGGACGCCTGCAAGTTCCGACTCAATCTCGTTGGATGACAATCCATTCAGATAGTCATGTTGACACTGTAAAATTGTTAGAAAATTATTTAATCGGTGACATGTAGAACGAACGTCTTGAGCGAAGTCAAAACAGTCTTGATGTGATATCTGTCCCATGGACAAGTTATGCCTTTTGGTTTACGGGCAACTATATAAATATATCAGCATGTAACAATGTTGGACTGAATCAGTTTTTTTGACTTCGTTCACAGATATGACAATTTGACGCATAACAGTTTCTTAACCTGACGTCCATCACCAGAATCGCAGGTCAAAAACCGCTAACCAGTATCTCATGGTAAGCAAAATCGAATTGTTACCTCAACAGTAATTGTCAGATTTTGCAGTATCTTACCTACACTTTGATCGTCATTTTCACTCAAGTTTGTGATCGATTCCCCTCACAAATACCGGAGTTCCTTGTCCTCTATTATTCCAAAAAGACGTAAACGCTTATATACAAACCTTCTAGGCCGCGTGACAGGCATAGGGAGGGATTCCCATGGATTCATCTCTTGTCAATTTTCCCATATTTCCAAGGTTGATTTTCCTGAGGAGGGATTTGCCTTAAATGTGAGGCCTTCACCTCCATTACAGTCCTTACAGCCGGAATACTCGGTCATTACAAACTGCCCGAAGAAGTATTATTCGGAATATCGTGTTGATATTTTAGCACATCTATTTTTTCGTGATCTATGTTCTAAGTGCACATTTACTTTTGAAGCATTGTTCGTCGACTGGCTTCTGTTGTGGAATCAGGGCAACAGGCACGAAAACACATTGACAACATGACTTCTCTAAAAGCCCTCAGTAGAACTGAATCACTGAAGTTGAATGATTCTCAGGAAACAGGAATTAGATAATGCCGTCAAGCAGTACCCTCGGTAAGTCTGAACTCACCGCAGAATTTGTGAATCCCATCATCAGCTCGACCATCTCTGTATTTGAAATGATGTTGGGTTGCACGCCAAAACGAACGGGCTTAAGCCTGAAACAGGACCTCATCCCTCAACACGAATTGAGTGCCGTCATTGGAATTTCGGGGAGAGCAGCAGGGACTCTCGTATTAAGCCTGTCCAAGAGCGTCGGCATCGGTGTGCTGGATCGAATGGTGGGAATCACCACAACTGAAATCAACGACGAAGTCTGCGACGCTGTCTGTGAATTAGCAAACATGATTGCAGGATCAGCAAAGGCACAACTGGAACACCTGGAAGCCTCCATCAGTATTCCCAACATTATTACCGGGAAGGGACACACGGTTCATTATCCATCCAATGTCTCTCCCATTTGTATCGCTTTTGACTCAGAGATCGGGACTTTTTCTATCGAAGCAGGATTTTCTGATCGCTAAACGACCTGTTTAAAAAAACGTAAATTTGAACGACCAATCGAATTAAAAATAGATAAAGGCTAATTCCATGAAAGTGTTACTCGTAGATGATTCCGGCACAATGAGAACAATCCAGAAACGATGTCTATCGAAACTGGGAATTGAGGATGTCACAGAAGCTGAAGATGGCGTACAGGCTTTAGAACTGTTTGTTGCCGCGAATTTCGACATCGTGTTAAGTGACTGGAATATGCCTAACATGGACGGCTTGCAGTTGCTGAAAGAAATTCGTCAGCGCAACAAAGATATTCCCGTCATCATGATTACCACAGAGGCAGAGCGTGCCAGAGTTGTCACCGCAATTCAGGCTGGTGTTTCGGATTATCTGGTGAAGCCATTTACGCCAGACAGTCTGAAAAGCAAACTGGAACGCTGGGTGACATCCAACGCCTGAAAAGCCAGCCAGAAGATCAACAATATTATCTCGCCTGAATTGGAATCAGCATGAGGTAACAATGCCCGGCTTCTGAAATCGGTATCTTATATTACAGCTATTCCTCTATCGATGTGTATTTCCACAAAGGTCACGGATAATGATTTCTCCTGAAAAAATCTGGTCTTCTGATCAATTACCTACTTTGCCTGCCGTCGCTGTTAAGTTGCTTGATCTTTCCAAGAACCCGGATACCGACATCAAAGAAGTGATTGATACGATCAAAGCAGATCCGGCGATTACCGCAAAAATTCTGAAAGCAAGCAACTCTTCATTTTTTGGTTTAAGATCGGAATGCAAAGGAATCGAGCGCGCTGTACCACTGCTGGGTACGATGGTAGTGACCTCACTGGCATTGAGCTTTTCACTTTCCGAATCAGCAATTACACAGGGGCCTCTCAAGTCTCGATTTGACGCTTACTGGAAACAGTCCATCATCCAGTCAGCAGCGGCAGAACTGCTAGCAACAAAATCAGGCAATGACCTGAAGTATGACAGTTTCCTGATCGGACTGCTGCAGGATATCGGACACCTTGCCATGCTCAGATCGATACCTGTCGATTTATTAGCTGTCCTGGAGCAGGCAGAAAAAGAACAGCGTGAGACCGCTGAAGTAGAATCTGCAGTACTGGGAATTAATCACACAGAAGTGGGTGTCAAGATGATGGAGCGCTGGCAATTGTCAGAACAGTTCCAGACTGCGATTCAGCATCATCATGACTCTCTGGCCGAATTGAAAGCACTTGATTCACATCCGGACTTCAACCTGATTATCATCATTGCCACTTCTGCAGCAATTGGTGACTACTTCTGCTCTCCTAACAGCGGACTGGCATTACAGAGACTTCAGGATTTAACGTCTGAATTTTACAATATGCCACACGATGACACACATGGATTTCTGGAACAGGTG
>NZ_CAXAVM010000061.1:0-35440 GCF_963972345.1 uncultured Gimesia sp.
GGTACGCTGGCCGCAGCATGTTGTGGCTGACTCCGCGTGTGCTACGCCGGTGAGCGGTATCGATCTGTTTCCCACGTTTTGTGATGTGGCCCGAGTCGATTGTTCGGCGTTGACGCTGGATGGAGAAAGCCTGCTCCCCCTGTTTCACGGGGCAACTGCCGCCTGGCCCGAACGGGCGTTGACGTGGCATTTTCCCTATTATCATCCCGAGAAAGGATACAAGAAAGCCAGGGAGACCATCGGCGTGAATGACTTCGCGGTCAGTAAAACGCGCCCGGTATCGGCGATTCGTGTGGGGGACTCGAAACTGTTGCAGTTTTATGAATCGGGAAAACGGGAGTTGTACGATTTGCGTAACGATCCGGGTGAGCAGCACGACTTGAGCAACAGCCAACCTGAGCGCACGGCGCAGTTGGGGACTCTACTGAAACAAACGCTGCAGAATATGGACGCGAGGTATCCAACGGATCCATTTACGGATCAGCCCAACACAAATTAACCCAGCTCGGCAATCGGAGCGGAAGGCCCTTCGACCAGTGGTGTGGGACGTCCGCCCGGTTTAATCCAGTGACCGTAGGGATCAATGCCCAGTTTCTTGAAGACGGTGGCACCCAGATCTCCGGGCCCCAGTCGGCGTTCTGCGATTTCCCCGCCCCGACGATCCGTGGCACCAATCACCTGACCACCGGGTACACCTGCGCCCGCTGCCAGCATCGACATTACGGGAGTCCAGTGTCCGCGTCCATCGGTTTTGGTAATGACGGGACCACGACCGAATTCACCCAGTACGAGTACCAGCGTCGTATCGAGCAGGCCCCGTTCATCGAGATCACTGATTAACGTGGCGATGCCATGATCGAGAACCGGCAGCATCGGCTTGAGGCCTTTGTTGATGCCGCCCCATTTGACTTCGTCGCCGTGATGATCCCAGTGGCCCCAGGCATCGCTCATGGTAATAAATGTCACACCTGCTTCAACGAGTCGGCGGGCCAGAAGCGATTTCTGTCCGAAGGAATGATTGCCGTACTTTTCGCGAACCTGTGCTGATTCCCGGTTCACATCAAAGGCTTTGGCGACATTGCCCGAGAGCACCATGTCGTACGCTTCCTGCACATAACGATCCTGCAGGGAAAGTTCGGGCGAGAGCTCTGTATGTTTTCGCAGTCGATCAAACTGCTGGCGTAATTCTTCACGGTCCGTCAAACGAGCGGTCTGCATACCGTCAGGCATACCGAATTTTCCGGCTGACTTGACGCCATCCAGTGGTTCATAGCGATGGCCCAGATGGCCGGCCCCATAGATGTCGGCAGCCATGCTGTCGGCCAATGCGACGAAGCCTGGCATACCCGGTACATTGGGACCACGGAATTTCGCGGCGACTGAACCCATGGAAGGATATCCGCCGCCATCGCGATTGTCATTCGTGCGGCGTGACTTGGGATTACAGGCCTGGAAAGTGGTCGGGGTATGGTTACTGGCGGTCGCATCCATGGAACGGATGATGGCGAACTTGTCCATCATCGCAGCCTGCTGCGGCATATGCTCACAGATTTCGATACCACTGACGGAGGTCTGAATCGGATTGAAGGGACCACGGATCTCTTTCGGCGCCTGCGGTTTGAGATCCCACATATCAAGCTGGCTGGGTCCACCGGACAGCCAGATCATAATCACCGACTTGGCCTGAACCGAATGTGTAAGTTTTGCCTGCGGTGCTGCCAGTGCCTGTCGCTTGAGTAATTCCGGCATCGAGAGACCGGCGAGACCCGCCATTCCCATCTGCAGAAACCAGCGACGGCTGCCAACGTGAACCAGATCAGAGCCAGGGGCAAACGCGGAAAATCCACTGCCCGACTGGTGATGTAGTCCGTGGGAATTGTGGGATCGATTGAGTGGCTGGGACATTTGAATTCTCCCGTCAGGTAATCGAAGGTTCGATTATTTATTTAGGGTTAGATAGAAATCGGCCTCCCAAATAAAAAGGAAGCTTCTTTTCTGTCATATCCCCTGTGGTGAGCAGCTCAGGCAGGACATTTAATAAGTATCAGCATACACAAATATGATCGGAAATAACAACAGGAAGTTCCTGAGAAATATTGAGAATCCAACAATATGTATTCATAAACACAGTATGCCGGTGATATAATTCCTGCAATACCTGCCAGCAGAACACTCTCGGAAGGCGTGAAAGCTGAAACTTAAGTCAGTTTCAGGAGTTTGATCGCATTTTCCCGATTAATTTTCGCACTGACTTCCGCCGGCAATTCCAGTTTTTCAAACAGTTCAAACTGCGGAACATTCTGTCCTGGCGCCAGGTAATCGGTGCCGAACAGAATTCGATCCTGGCGACGGATTAAAAATTCGGTTCCAAATTCCAGATCACGTGAGATCGCATTCGCGCCGGAACCTGCCGAGAGATCACCATATATATTGGGATAGCGGGTCATGAGATCATCGATGGCGCCGCCCGGTTTGACTTTATCTTTGGGGTACCCGCCCAGTTCCTTCGGAGTGAGTCCACCGGAAATCGAAGCCCACCAGCCGGGACCATGGCCGATGAAATTCAGCCCGGGGAATGTTTTCAGCGCGTTCTCCAAACGCTTCAGTCCGGGGACATCTTTGCCGCGAATGGTATCGATATGAAACAGCAGCGGGATGCCCACTTCCTGGCAGGCTTCGTAGACGCGCATCATCAGTGGATCATCAAAGTTGAGTCCTACCTTGTGTTCGCCGAAACCTTTCGCACCCTGATCGACCCAGGCCTGGATCATGCCGACTAATGCTTTCACACTGCCGGCGTGCGTGGTGCGCGGGTCGACGGAGCAGAAGGGAACCAGGCGATCAGGATGATCTTTGGCAGCAGCCAGGACGGACTCGGTCGTCTGTAGATACTTGGTCGATTCCGGTGAAGTCAAAGGCAGGACGCAGGATTTTTCGATCTGATTCTCGTCCATCCATTTGATCAGCCCTTCCGCCGTCAGATTTTTTTTCGGGTCGGTATAGGTGCCAATATGGGTATGAACGTCAATGAAGCCGGTGCCCGCTTTGATGCTGGGCTCAGCAGCCCGGACGACTCTGGTGGGCCATTGACCGGCGACGGCACTGAGGCTGGCCAGCAGAAGTGATTTGGAAAATTCGCGGCGGGAGAGATTCATATTTCGTTCCAGTTCGGTAATGGTGAGATCGGGTCGTGGTGATTCCATTCAAAACGACCCTTTGAGGAAATTCAAGTCTGGAACTCATTTTTGTCTGGGAACGCGGCGACGGTTCTCGAAGGAAATCTGCTTGACGCCTTGGGGGGCAACATTCGCGTGTGCGATGCGTTCGTGAAGAATCTCAGCCAGTTCATCCCGCAATTTTTGCGTATCAGCCAGGTTTGCCAGGTTGTGCATTTCCGCAGGATCGGATGTGTGATTGTAGAGTTCCACCCCTTCACTGCCGTTCTTGCCCCACTCGGTGTAACGGAACGTGGGGGTGCGAATGCTGTAACCGTTTGCATATTGCGTGAGGGCGGTTTTACGTGGTGTTGCTGTCGCATCCTTTAAAGCCGGAACCTGGCTGATACCGGACACTGACGCGGGTGCTTTCAGTTCACACAACTCGGCGAGCGTCGGATAAAAGTCGACCATTTCTGCTGGAGTCGCGGCGGCCTGCCCTTTCGCGGTGACACCGGGACCGGCAATGATCAGCGGCACGTGAGCCGCATTTTCAAACAGCGTCGATTTCTGCCAGTGACCATGCTCGCCCATGTGATAGCCGTGATCAGAGGTGAAAACGACGACCGTATTTTCATCCAGGCCTGTTTCTTTCAGAGCAGTCAGGATGTGTCCCAGCTGGGCATCGGCGAAGGTGATTGATGCGTAATACGCCTGTATCGCCTGGCGTGCCAGTTCATCGGGCAGGTCGATCTGATCTTTTTTACGGTTCACCGATTTCCGCGCCGGTACGGGAATGGTTTTCAGGTAGCCGTCCGGGATCTGCGGCACTTTGATCTGATCGAGCGGGTATTTTTCGAAATAGGCTTTGGGTGCGACATACGGAGTATGCGGTCGATACAGGCCGACGGCGAGGAAGAAGGGTTCTTTCGAAGCTGCGAATTTTTTCAGCTGCTGAATGGCGATGTCGGCGGCGATACCGTCGGTCTGTTCAGCGTCGGTTCCTTCGGCAGCCAGCCAGCTGAGGGTGCCCCCAAAGCTTCCCGGTACGAGGCTGAAGATCTGGTCTTCATCATCCACATCGCGGCCGCGGGGATTGAAGGTCTGATTCCAGGAATAAGGGTCATCGTGTCCGCCGGTGCCAATATGCAAGGGTACGTTGTAGTGATAGATTTTCCCCACGCGGGTGGCAAAGTAACCGTTATCACGGAACATCTGCGACATGGTTTTTACGTTGGGTACATGTTCGCGGATGTAGATCGCGTTGCGATGCACGAGTGTCTGATCGGGGTACATGCCCGTCATGAAGGAGGCCCGGCTGGGTCCACATAAGGGAAACTGACAGTAGGCATGTTCAAAGCGAACGCCCCGCTTTGCCAGTTGATCGATGTTCGGTGACTGTACCTGGGGATGACCGTAGCAACCCAGATCACAATTCAGATCGTCGCAGATCAGAAACAGCACGTTGGGCCGATTGTCGGCGGCGGAAGCAGACTGAATCGTAACAAGAAGACAGAACAGAAAACTGGCAATGAATCGACCGAGGCTGCAGATCATGAACGCGCTCCGTAGTGACTGATAAGGGATGATACAGACTGTGTACATCCATGCTAGCAGACCCGGGGAACGAATTCAGCTAAGAATATTATTTCGGAGCAGGAAAAGTGCGATCATTTTCTGCAACTGCTTCAGCCCCGAACGTTGGAGACGAATGATTCCATGATCGCCAGTGTTTCCGGGCTGACATGATGTTCGATGCCTTCGGAATCGGTTGCGGCGGTCTCTTCACTGACGCCGAGCGCAATCAGAAAACTGAGCACGATTTCATGGCGACGGCGGGAGTCTTTGGCCAGCCGCGCGCCCTGGGTGGTCAATTCAACGGGACTGTAAGGTTCGGTGGTGACATAACCGTCCCGCTGCAGACGGGCCACGGTACGATTGACGGTCACGTGACTCACGGCGAAATGTTCCGCCAGATCTTTCACCCGGCAGACGCCCTGCTCTTCAATCACTTCCGCAATCGCTTCTACATAGTCCTCTGCAATTTCCGTTGCATGATCCACACGCGTGCGCTCGTGTTGATTCTTAGGTTGCTGCTTCTTAGCCATCCTGTCTCGCCTTGAGTGTCGTGAGAATATTCTGGCGTTCCATGGTACCGCGATCTTATTCATTTTGACAGCCTCAGGGAAAGGGAATTGACATCCAAGTGCAAGCTGTTTCATCGCTTAACACTATCAGCACAAGCCCTCGGTGCCGGGGAGGATTATCCGGAGAACCTGGATGAAATTGTGATAAATAGCGGATAGCTAATCTTGTTTACAGTTAATGATCAATTTAATCTATAGGGCGTCACATTTCACCATAGCGTCTCCCAATCAACTTTACTCGGTTCAAATTCTCCTGGAGACGCTACAGTAAAACTGGACACCGTCTTATGGTTCACACCAGAATAGTTTTACCACCGGGTTCGCCATGATTCATCCATTCGTAATTTCTGATTCTGCGACTGATCAAACAGGTTTTGTGAAACAGAACATGACAGACAACAAACGCTGGTTGTCTTTTATCAACTCCTGGTTCCTGCTGGGACTGTGTCTCTGCCTGGCTACTGCCTGTGGCAGTTCGTCTCCCTCGGAAAAACAGAAATTGATCCCACTCCACGAAATTAATTCCTCAACAGGTCAGGAATCCGGGAATCGTGATACTGTGCCCCGCAGTACGACGGAACGTCGGACTCCGAAAATCTCCAGTTATGCCAATCCTCCTGCCACGCCGTCGACCAGCAATTCGACTGAACTGGTGTTTAAGATTGTGGCATTACATAAAAATGTGAAACAGTTTCTGGAAAAGTCAGAGAAGAACTTCGACCTGGCTGCCAATTCAGCACAACGATCACTGGATTCAACATTACAGAAAAACTTCGGTTTTTATCAGCCTGGTTCGGTACGCGTCGATTTGAGACAAAACAGGCTCACGCTCCGATTAACTTCGGAAGATGTCAGTGACCTGGTACGAAAGATAAATGAGGTCTGTTATCAGCATGTGACAATCGCTCCGCTGGATAAAACGCTCCGTGAAACACTGGCAGCAGAATCAGGCGAAAATTCTCTGGTGAAACAGGAACTGCACTATTTCCTTCTCAAAGTCAGTCCTGAATATCAGTCACAGGTGGACCAGAATTTTCAGATCGGTTCGGAAGCGCTGCGTCTGATCTTAAACGAACGCTTTAAAAGTGAGGTGCCCGAATATGTGCCTGACTCACTTAAGTTGAACCTGAAATATCGAAGAATGATATTCCAAGTCATCACATATCCCAGTTCTAACCTGGGAATTCAGATCAACAACCTCTATGAACTACCCGTCGCAATTAGCGCGATGCCATATCGAATAATCGAATTAAGAACCGAGCAGCAGCTCAATCCGTCTCAGGTGACTTACCAGATTACCTCCATCGATGATTTTGAAAACAGACAAATTCAAAATTCGCACTCCTATACATTCTGGCGAACTGCTTTGATATCAAGTCTGCAAAGTTATCTGGAGACAAAATCGACAGGGTATATCCAAGACACCCTCGACGTCGATCTGCTAAAAAAGACCGCTACTTTTCAGCTTGATCATATTCCCGATATCAGATTCACAGAACAACTCAATAAAGAGTTACTGGTGAAACTGCAACTCTCAAACACCCCCATATCGATTGAACCTCCCGGACCGGTATTCTGGACTCCTAACAGACCTATGAAACGGGTTGTTTTGAAAATCACGAATGCCGAAGAATTACTCACCAATCCCTTTTATCGCGGAAACGTATCAGATGTGAATACACTGCAAAATATTCATTCTGATCTCGATTACAAAATCGATGGTGGTCTGCCCGGTTATTTCAAAAAATCAGTGAGCATTAATTTTGACACAATGGAGTTAGCTTTTCTCATAGATCGTGTCCCGCCGGCTGACCTGATTAAAATGGTGAATGAAATTGACTCCCTGGGTGTTCTTGTTGCAGATGAACCGATTTCAGTGGATGATTTTGAATATGACCCGGAATCCTATGAAAAAACCATGTATTTCAGTTTTGTCGACAGCGGTCAGCCTCTCCCCGAGTATGACGAAATCGAGAAGATGCATTCAGCAAATATGAATCTGTGTGGAGTGGATGGTTATATTCCTCATACACTGCAGATGGACTTTGAGCACGGGATATTGAACTTTAAAGTACGCGTCGGCGGAAATGAATCCAAAGAAATTGAATATATCATCAATGTATTATCCGCGATAATGCTGGAGTGTAAGTATCTGAGTACAACCCTGCCTGCATCGAATGGAAAAGGGAATCCGCTGCAACCTGGAATGACTGCCAGACGAACAGCCGATCCTGCTCCCATAAAGGAAAACGTGAAAGTGACAGTCAAGTACGGCCTGTTTGGAGGAGGATCCAAAGGGAAACCACTGTCCAGTGCACGGGATGCGCTCGACGGATTTTCCTGGATTGATCTTAAAACACTGAAGTTCAATGAAGGTGATAAAGAATTCTCATTTGAGACTACAGGACCATTCAATCGGGGTGCACTCGAACGTTCATTGAAACGGCAGAAGTTCTATCAGTGTGTCATTTCACACGAAGCACTCATGAAGAAAGAAGAGCCGAAAGAGGAATGATCATCCAGATTCATTTCTTTCAGGCAAATAAAAAACCGGGCTGGCTCAACAATCTGAACCAGCCCGGAGTCGATTGAAATCAGAAGCGATTTACGCCGTCTTCAATAACTGCTTCTGCTGCGTATCGCAGATCGTTCCTTCTGAGAGTGTCAGTGTTTTTCTGGCACAGCTGGCGGCGGACAGATCATGGGTCACCATGATAATCGTACGCCCTTCTTCATTGAACTGGGTCAGAAACTCCATCACCTGATCTTTGGTATCCGGGTCGAGGTTGCCTGTGGGTTCGTCGGCCAGAATGATCGACGGATCGTTGGCCAGCATGCGCGCCAGAGCGACGCGCTGCTGCTGCCCCACACTCAACTCTGCCGGCTTATGCTGCAGACGATCCTGCAGGCCGACTTTTCTGAGCAGCGCTGCTGCTTTCTCCTGCTGCTCGCCGCGATGTTTTTTCGCCAGCAGCATCGGGACCTGTACGTTTTCGATCGCCGTGAGATAAGGAATCAGATTGAACGTCTGAAACACAAAGCCAATCTTATTTTGCCTGACTTCCGCGCGCAGATTGACGGGCAGATCGTAGATTGACTCCCCGTCCAGCAGAATCCGTCCTTCCGTGGGAGCGGACATTGCTCCCAGCATGGAGAGCAGTGTTGTTTTTCCACTGCCACTGGGCCCGATGATGGCGATAAAGTCGCCCCGCGCAATTTCCAGGCTGGTCGAATCGAGGGCGACGACTTCGTCCTGTTTTTTGCGATATACTTTGCGAACTGCTTCTAACGTGAGCATGGATCAAACCTCCTTGAAGCACATACAGGGATCGAGTTTCGCTGCCTGTCGTGCGGGTATATAACTGGCGGCAATCGTCACCAGCACGGCAATCGCCGCAGAGATGAATGCCAGACTGGGAACGGGCAGAACCGAGACATCGGCAAATGCCGGCCCGAGGAAGATGGCCAGTACGCTGCCGGCAATGTAACCGGTAATACCGCCTGCCAACCCCAGCAGGGCCGCTTTGGCCAGGAAGAGTTGCGTGACAAAGCGGGGTGTGGCGCCCAGGGCCATCAGAGTACCGATTTCGCGTCGACGTTCCATCACGTTAGCAAAGCTGGCACTGGCCATGCTCGCACCGCCGACCGCGATCAGAATCGCCAGGAACAGGTACGACAGATTGGTCATCATGCGATTAATGGAAACCTGGGTTTCCACTACATTCGCAATCGTCACCACCTTCGTGCCCGGCAGCAGCGCCTGCAGATCGCCTACCAGGCCGTTGGCGACATCTTCACAGCAGCCCATGACTTCGATGATGTTAACGACTTCTCCTGATTTCGACAGACGCTGCACTGTATGCAGGTGTGCGAAGACGCGACTGTCGTCGACAGTTCCCGTCGACGGCAGTGTCGTCAGGACCTCAAACTTTTCGCCCAGCAGTTCCAGGGTATCGCCGGCGGCCAGTCCATTACTGGCGGCATAGTCTGAGCCGAGAATGACCTCGTTCTCATTCAGGTTCTGTAATGCGCGTCTTTCTGCCAAAGCTTCCGGGGCATCCTGGTTTTCATCGATCACATTGATCTTCGCTTTACAGCCTTCGTGCTTTTTAAAAATCATGCCCCCCTGCCAGGCGGCCATTTTCTGAATCTCGGCCTGAGGCAGAATGCCTGTGAGAATGACATTTTTACCGTTAATCTCCGTGGGCACACACAGCTTGGGCGAAAGCGCTTCCACGCCAGTCAGCCCGGCAAGTGCCAGTTCCGCGACATGTTCTTCCGGGATCGTTTCCGCGTGCATGTCGGCGGTATAATAATCCTGCAGTGTGACGCCTTTGGGCAGAATAAGCACATTGGCTCCCAGTTTATCGAGCTTGCCGGCGACTTCTTTCTCGGAGAAAATCGTCACATTGCGGATCGCCACTAATGCGGTGACGCTCAACATGATCGCCAGCAGACTGGCAATCAACGCGGTCGGTCGCTCGCGCAGTTCTTTCCAGATAATTGATCTCATTGTCATGAGACAGCCCCCTTTAAAAATGAGACGAATTATTTACAGTGTTTACAGCCGTCGACGCCACAGCTTTTACCGGCCTTTTTCAGTTCGGCAATCAGTTGCTCGCTCGTCACACTTCCGTTGTACATACCCACCATCACGCCGGGAGGTGCCATGAATACAACTTTGGTATTCTGTCCATCCTGTGGTACTTCGAGTTCTTTCAGAAAGTCAGCTTCCCCGGCTTCTGCCTGTGAGACGTTGACCACTTCCACCACATTCTGATAGCAGGGAACGGACTTGAAGTCTTTCACGCCTTGAGGCAGTTCTGAACCGGAACCCGGATTCACACACAGCAGGACCATTTTGCGGCTCTGCAGTGTCTTCATGCAGCGGCACTTGGCGGGAGACACGAACGACTGCTGAATGTAGTCGGCATTGATCTGTTTGACAAAAGAACCGGTGATCGCACCATTGGGTGCTACCGCCAGGGTTAACGGCATCGGCGCGCGGGAAACGCCGTACTCTTCGACAATCTTCGCTTCCGCAGGATCGCTGGTATTCACGGCGACAAATGTGGTCGTGTCGTTTTTGCCTGACAGATTCTGCTGCAGGGTACTCCACATGGCCTTGGTGGCATCGTCCTGGTTTTTCCAGAACATGATGAAAGTATATTTGTTCTCCTTCGCTGCCGCGGCCCTGGAGGTTTCGACTTTACTGAGCGATGCGATCTTTTGTACTTCCTCAGCTGAACTGACCGACGACAACGCCATCACAAAAGCACAGACCATACACAACTGCAGTCGATTATTTTTCAACGAACTGAAATTCGAACGTGTGAACATGTTAAAGTTCCCCTGGTTTTGTATTAATGATTTGTATTTATTTCAAATGGAAGTTCCGGAGTGGCATTCTCATAAGGAGACTGACTGTCGCGGAACAAAACGGATCGGAATGGCTGTCTCACGCAATCCTCATACCAGTGGCAGGACAGCAGGCTGAATTCCGAAGCGGGACCAGCGGGCCCGAGAAGAAAATCTATAAGCGCAATGGTGCTATGATCGCAGCTTGTGAAGTATCGATGGCGGTGGTATTGAAAACGGCCATGCGGCCCGGTGTCTGATCCTCGACGATCAACATGCTGTGGGTGGTGGTCATGCTGCGGAGATTCACGGCGGGTGTAGTTTGTGCAAATACGAGATCAGAAATATGGCAGACACAGGGGCAATCATGCTGCTCATCGTGTGCTGTTGAGTCAGGGTGATCGTGCAGATGACATTCATGGGAACAGCACGCGGGACGAATCGTCACACCACTTGCCTGCTCCGATTCCTTATGTGCCAGTTCGCTGATCGCAGACACCCCATGTCCCCAGCAGACGGGGCACGGTTGCAGTATCAGGGCGATCAAAAACAGACGCAGCACTTTCATCGGACAATATCACTCAAATCGTATCGATAGAGAGTTAACGGCAGGGATTCGTTCTGTTCCGCGAAGCACGCACGGAAAACTGTGATCAAAGTGACCACAAATCGAATCTCAATGAATACCCTGTATATCGTCCGTCACACTTCAACAGCTTTACAGCAACTTGCCGTTTGATGTGGTCAATTCAGATGCGTTTTAAACCGTGATACCCCGTGATCACCTCAAGCCACCCCATCAGAACAACCTATTCACCCCAGCCCACGCAAGCCGAGCCGTCTTGTGCCAGTCGCCACATACATCCATTCGAAATTTAAATACATAGATCTAAAGAAAATCCTTGAATTAACTACACGATGTAGTCATAATGCCTACTGACTGTAGTCGCAAAAATTAGAATGATTTAACGAACCTGAATCGATCTGGAATAACCAGTATGACCTCTCTCGACACTTCTCCACTTACCACAGCACAACGAGAACTCATGGAAATTGTCTGGGCCTCAGGTGAAGTCACTGTCACTGAGGTACGGGATCTCCTTGAACCAAAACGGAATCTGGCAAGAAACACTGTGCTGACCATGATGGTGCGACTCGAAGAGCGGGGCTGGCTGCAACATCGAACGCAGGGTCGCACCTTTGTGTACTCGGCGGCACGTCCCAAAACTGCTTCACTCGGCATGCGCGTCAGCCAGATGGTGGACCGGCTTTTTGCTGGTTCCCCGGAGGATCTGGTCACGGCATTAATAGAATACCGCGGCCTGACTGCTGCCGAAACAGAACGGATACGTACCATGATTGAACAGGCAGAGTCGAAACAAAAACAGTCGGAAAATCGGAGGAAGAACCAGCCATGAATTTTATGCCATGGAGTCCCACTGATCAGGTCATCCTCTGGGCTTTCAATATTCTGATTCAGATCAGCTTCATTGCATTGGTCGCGATTCTGGCTGGTCTTGTGTTGCGGCGATCACCGGCGGCACGCTACTGGTTATTGTGTTGCGCATTATTCCTGATCAGTTTTTGCCCGATCTACACTGCCGTGCTGCAATCAACTGGATACAGTCTGTTTTCGATTCCCCGGAGAAATCATTTATCGCCTACGCTTCTAATGTCTTCTCAGGATACTCTGGCAGCAGTGCAGCCTACCGGACTACCTCTTACTGATCCTTCTACCATCTCCAATCCCGAGACGAATGCTCTGCCTACACGAAATCATGTTGAATCTGTCAGACCAGTTCAAGACGCTGTCCCCGTGTCGGCACTGGAAAACTCCATCGAACCAGCAGAACCGATCTTTTACTTTGCGAATACCGCTGCTTCTTCACAGGGAGGCTGGTTGCTGCCACCTGTTGTAGCAGCCAGCCTGATGATCTGGTGTTGCGTGTCACTGGGGCTGCTGATTCGGTTCGCTGTCAACTGGTTGCGGTTGTCAAAGTTGGTACAGACAGCAAAAGAGAATACCAGCGGGCATCTGGCAGAAACACTGAACCAGTCCTGGCTGGCGCTGAATCCTGATCATGGTCGAAGGCTTCCACGACTGTTATTTTCAGATCAGGTTTCAGGCCCTGTTGCAGTGGGCATCCGCTCTCCAGGGATCATTTTACCGGAAAGCTTACCGGAGCAGGTCAATGCCGAACAACTGCGAAACGTTCTGATTCACGAACTGGCACACCTGTTGCGCGGCGATCAAATCGTTGTGCTGCTGCAAAATATCATTCGAGCCCTATTCTGGCTGCACCCGCTTGTCGGTTTGTTAAATCGACAGGTTGCCCAGTCCCGAGAGGAAGTCTGTGATAACTACGTGCTGTCTGTCACCGACGCCTCTTCATACAGCCTCACACTATTAACATTGTCCCAGCTTCTGAATACTCCACGGGCGATTCCTGGTACCGTCGGATTATTTACTTCTCGCTGGAAACTGGAGCAGCGTGTGGCGGGACTATTGGATGAACGCCGCAGCCTGGTGACGCGACTGAGTCTGCGTGCATGGTCATTAATTATTGTCCTTTCAGCAGGACTTGCAATCACTACCGCTTCGGGCACGGTCTCAATGGCGGCGGCTGAGACCGTCAAATCAGATCAGCCAGTGAATGCGTCTCAGAAATCGAATTCTACACAACCGGAAACGCCTGACGTCTCCGTTAAGAAACCGACTGTCACTGACAAAACAAAAAAAAACAGCGCACCCACAGATCAGGCATTCAGCTACACCGGCAAGGTTATTGACTCACAGGGGAACCCAGTCGAAGGAGCCACGATCAATGTCGTGCATTCGAGCGCGCATCGATTGAATGCGGGTGCGGATATTTTTGTTCCGACTCATAATTCTCTGGCGAGAGTCCATACAAATACAGACGGTCATTTTCGCGTAGAATTTAATGACGGATGGACCCGTTTTCATCGCGACCCTAAAAATCAACTAATACTTTCTGGTTCCAACCCTGGTACCATTATTCTGGCCACAGCACCGGAACACGCACCAGCCTGGATTTCCACCCTGGACCACACTCAGGGCAAACCACTGCAATTTGTCCTCAGAGAAAATACGCCACCCATCCGTGGACAACTGGTAAACCAGGCAGGCGAAGGGATTGACGGACTGACTGTATCGCTGGTCTCGCTCTGGAACACGAATGAAGGCGCCGTCGATCGCTGGCTGCAGGAGTTACCCGAACTTCGTAAGCAGGGACTGTTACCTTCTTACGAAAATCATATTCTGCAAGACAGCGACCAATCCACGGCGGGCCAGTTTCCTGTCGATACACACGTTAGCGCGAATACTCCAGGTATCCCCTCTACGTTCAAAACAAATCGCGAAGGTCGCTTCCTGATTCCTGATCTCGGAAAGGACCGCCTCGCCATTCTGAAGATTAAAGGCCCCGGCATTGCCACCCAGTTTATTGCGGTGGTGACAAGAGAAATGCAGCTGGTTCAGGCGAGACCGCTGGAACGCAGCGACCTCGTTAATGCCACTTATTATGGTGCTGATTTCCGACTGGTTCCGGAACCGGATCTCGTGATCGATGGAATTGTTCGCGACCGGGAGACCGGTGCGCCGATTTCAGCACGCATCACAGCAATCCGAACTGGTTACCGTATTAAGAGGCCCGGATATAACAACACGCATATCCGCGATATCGATCTTGACTGTACGACCGACGCTGAGGGAAAATTCCGTATCGAAAACCTGCCCCGTCACAGCGAAGTGTTTCTGAATGTAATTCCTGAAGGAGATCAACCCTACTTTAGAACGCCCTTGTACTTTGCAGAACCTGAAGGGAATGAACCTGTTTCTCTCGATGTGAAACTGCGTCGGGCAATCCTGTTTCGAGGAAAAATCACGGATCAACGGACGGGTAAGCCTGTTCCCGATGTCCGCTTTGACTACTTCCCCCTACGTTCCAACAAAAATGCGATTCAATACCTGCGATATCAGGCTCCCGGAAACGCCGTGCAACCCATGCGCCAGCGATTCAAGTCTGCTGCGGATGGATCATTTTCGCTGCTGGGCATTCCGGGAGAAGGAATCATCGCTGCGCAGCTCCGTAATCCGGATTACCAGACAGGAGCCGGACTGGAAGAATTAAAGGACCTGATCAATAAAAACGTGAGCACATTAAAAACATACGATTATTGTTCGATTACCAGTTATCAAACACTGAAGCTGGTCACGGTCCCGCCGGGAGAAAAAGAATTCAACGTGGAACTACAGATTGACCGCGGTGCTTGTGTCCCGTTTGAAGTGGTCGGCCCCGATGGCAATCCTCTCACGGAATATACAATAAATGGTCGTCCCGATACGAGGACAAAAGGGAATCATTCCACAATAGATGGCTTCTATGAGAATCAGACCCACACGATTTTCTTCCAGCACCGTGGTTTGCACCTGGGGCGTGCCGTCACCATTTCCGGTGTTCCCGAAGATGGTCTTGTACAGAAGGTTCAACTGGAGCCCATGGGTACGGTAAAAGGCCAGTTGACTACAGAGAAAGGCATCCCTCTGACTGGATCCAGAATCGAACTTCTCCGTCGTGCGATTCCGGGAACAGACTCAGCGCCGAACCACGATATTATCAGGGTCGAAAAAAGTTTCCAGTGTGAACCAGACGGAGACTTCGAGTTTCACAACCTGCTGGTTGGAGCAGAATACTCGCTCTTCTCTGTTCTGGGTAGTTACCATCTGCCAGAGCGAATCAAGGTAAAACCCGGGGAAACTATTGAACTGGGTGTGATCAAAGTTCCGGAAAAGAAATAGCAGCCATTTTTCTATTCCTTCCTCCCCGGCTGGTCTTTCAGTATTGATTGAATCAGACTGAAGAGGAACAGCTTACAAATATTTTTCGACAAATGCCCAGGCGGCTTTGTCGTTGAATTCGTGGCCCCCTTCGAAGATCACGTGTTCAAAGCGGTCACTCAGCTTGAGCTGTTCGTAAAATGCTGCGGCCTGGGGTGAGATCTGTTTTCCCATTTCTCTGTGCGAGGCATTGTCACGTGAACCGGCCTGGATCTGATGCGCCCGCGGACAAATCAGCGCGACGAGGTCGGCGTCGTTGAACAGCGTCATGCGATTCATAAACCGAAAGTCGCTGGGAACTGAAAGTTCCTCTTTCGCATAGCGACCTTCCTGTACGCCGAAGTAGCAACTGGAAACAGAGACTTTAATCCGCGGGTCGACGGCGGGAGTCACTTGTGCGTAGTAGCCACCATAGGAAAGTCCGACCATGCCGATCCGGCTGGCATCGACATCGGGACGTTGAATGAGTTCATCAATGGCATAAGTGATCTTGGCGATTTCCACGGCGGTGATACTAGTGCCGATAAGACGCATCCGGTCATCAATCTGTCGACGAATGTCTGGGGGATAACCGTCCGCCTTAAACAGATGCTGCGGCGCATAGACAATAAAACCCCGTTTGACGGCACCGCGGACCATGTCATGATAATTGGCTCCGCCGTTGAACAACGCAACTTCGGGTGAACCGCCGCCCCCGTGCATGGAGATGATCAGCGGCGTTTTCGCTTTCGCTGATTTGGGGACGATCAAAATCCCTTCGGAATGCACGTGTGGCAGAATCGGAAACATCGCCCGATAGTACACGCCGAGGCTGTCTTCGCCGATCTTTTTATAAGAGGCAGCCTGGTCGGGCCGTTTGCCAGGAGGCGGATAACCGATGCTCTCACAGAACGCGGCTCGCAACGGTTCCGCCGATTTTTCGAAGGCTTCGACAGAAGAATAATCGGGCTGGAACAGCTGTTCGAACCGCCGATGATCTGCGGCAATAGTTTTGATATATTCATCCAGTTCACGGGCCTGCTCCGTCCGCAACGGATTTGAATCGGCCACACGCTGATTGAAGAGTTCGGGTTTCGCCGAATCAGTTTGTGCCTGCACGAGTGTGGGAATCATGATCCCGATCAACGCCAGTAACGGAGCCGCCTTCATGCGTCTGTCCTTTCGATGTTGTTCGAAGTTGTATGGATTCAAGGTTTGATTCTAACCAGAGTCGCATTCCGCCGTCTATCTGATGTAGCTGAATCGGATTGATGTACTTGTATCAGACATTGTTTTGAGAATGTGATCATGGACTCGGGGGCCATCTTTCCGTGACATCAATGATTGAGTCTACTGAATGGATATTATTAAAGTTGAGCAGGTGATTATTTGCCCGTTCGGTGAGATGATCTGATCGTTTCCCGTCAGCTGCCGACATCCCTGAAATCGACTCATGGGGTCTGGGTTGCGGCTCATCTTGACCGTTTTGGGGGTCGGTGATACCTTTGGTCATTCGATCAGTTCACATTAGGGAGTTATCACTGTGCAGCGATTTGAAATAGATATGACTCGTCGATTTCTGATTATGATCCTTGCTGCCGTTGCCGGTCTGTTCACGGTAATTATTCCCGAAGTCCTGATGGCTGAAAAGCCGGTGAGTGCTGTCAAACCCTTTCGGATTCGAACGTTAACGGTTCGCGTGATTGATGCAGACCGGCAGCCCCTTGCTGATGTCCGGATCTTTCAGAACCATTGTTTTTTCGCGGAAGCCGCGGAGAAACATCTGCTCGAGAATAGCCATCATACAACAGACGCACGGGGCATCGCTGTGCTGGAAATGAAAGGCAAAAACGTCGATCTGCGGATGTGGGTCAGTAAAGACAAATACTGTCCGCTGCATGCCTGGTGGGCGCGGGAATTTCAGACCGATGGGGGTCAGATTCCGGATGAATTCACGTTTCAACTGGAACGGGGGACGTCGATTGGTGGTATCGTCAAAGACGAACAGGGACAACCGATTGCCGGCGTCCGGGTTGCCGTTGAAAATATCACATCAATCACCCCGCTGGCGATGTTCGATAACACACCACGGCAGCCAGGATTTCGCCCTGAGCCGCAGTCGTGTCTGGCTGAGAAGGATGATGTGGTAACGGATGCCGACGGTCGCTGGCGACTCAATAATGTTCCAGCAGACGACCAGCTTCAATTTCATCCCCGTGTGCGAGAGGCCCTGCCTGACGCGCCTGAACTGGGGCTCAAATTAACTCACCCCGATTTCAGTGGTGATATCAGACTGGGACAACTGCAGCGTCAGCAGGGCATCACCCTGGAATCGCTGAGAACTCAAACGGCGACAATTGTGATGCAACGACGTTAAGCGCCTGCTGCGGAAACTGCAGCACATTCATCAGTGGCTCTGCACTGCTCAGGATTTTCACTTCCCGCAGTTGCTCTCTCGCCACCTGTGCCCTTCGGTAAAATAGTTGATTACGCCGGGCGATCCGTTCGCACGTACCGTCAGGCAGTGCCGACCTGCTGTGGGTAACCGATCAGCGCTGGTACGGCTGGACTGTTTTCTGCTTTCACTTTTTGTAATGGAGTTTTTTCATGAGGAGACCAGTCATGTCATCTGCTTTCAGAGGGAGTCTGCCGGTAATAAGCTCTAACTGGCTGTGGCGATACGGGTTGATACAGGGGCGATCCAAGCCTGAACCGGGTCGATGCCGGGGCGGTAGCGGACTGAAGTGTGTCGATCCGCAGGTTATTCGACTGTGAATCGGGAACAAGTGAAAAACAGGAATCGGTCATTTTTGCAAAAATCAGTTGAGTTTTATGGTGCTGGAACAAACTGGTTCAGAAACATTCAGTTGAACAGAAACTGGACACGCGCGCGACTCAGATATAAGAGAATCGCGATCGGCGCGAGCAGGTCAAGTGGAATTTGTTTCGCTGCGGGAAGTCTGATCAGCGGTGGTCTGTTTTCAGGAATCAAAGTGAACCTCAATGAGAGGATCCTGCTGACAGTCGCTCGTCACCCGGATTTAAATTCAACAGCAGGGAGGGTAATCCGGGAACCCGGCAAGAATTTTCCCGGTTTTCGATTGACAGAAATGTAGCCGTGGCTACAATACGACAAAGTGTAGCCCATGCTACATTTTTAAATTTACCACCTTTAAAGAAGTATCAAGGCTTTTCGAATGAATCTATCCCACCAGCAGTTAAAGACTCGTGGATTTACGCTGATTGAACTTCTTGTCGTCATTGCCATCATCGCGACGCTGATTGCTCTGTTGCTGCCGGCGGTCCAGCAGGCACGTGAAGCGGCGCGACGCAGTCAGTGCAAAAACAATCTGAAGCAGCTGGGAATCGCGTTGCATAATTATCACGATACGCATTCCTCGTTTCCTGCGGGCTATTATTCGTATGGAACCAGTAACGGCTCCGGACCTGCCTGGGCAGCCATTGATCCTGCTACCTGGGATGCGGCTCCGGGCTGGACCTGGGGAACGATGCTGCTGCCTTATATGGATCAGGCTCCTTTGTATAACGCGTTGAATCTGAATCTGCCCTGCTGGGATCTGGCTAATTTAAGTGCCGCCCAGACGAAGCTGCCGGTCTTTCTCTGTCCGAGTTCTTCGGGGGGAGATGAGCCGTTTCTCGTACAGGATGCCAGTGGAAGTCCGCTGCTCAAAGGGGGTTCTCAGCTGCGATTTGGTCGTTCGCATTATGTAGCCAGTCATGGTCAGGAATCGTGCTGGGGGGAATGTGGTTCGAGTACAACAGGTGAGGTTTTCACGAACATTTATACCAAGACCACTAAAACGGTGACCATCAATGGCGATGCTTCGAAAGTCGCAGACGGGCCTTTCTTTCGAAACTCAAGAACGCGGATGCGAGACGTGACGGATGGAACTTCCAATACGATTTTCCTGGGCGAGCATTCGTCGAAACTGAGTGATAAAACCTGGGTGGGTGTGGTGCCGGGCGCGTTTACGCATCCGCAGTTTACTTCTCCTGAGAACGGACCGGATGCGGCTGCGACGCTGGCGTTGATTCACGCAGGCCCTTCGGGGGGAGAGCTTGACATCACCGGCTTTCCGATCGTCCATCCTGTCAATTTCCCGACTTATCACGTCGGCCAGATGTACTCCGAGCACACGGGGGGCGGGCATGTCTGCATGGGTGATGGCTCGGTGCGGTTCGTTTCTGAAAATATCGACCTGCTGCTGTGGGCGGAACTCTCGAGTATCAACGAGGGTGAAGTGATTGGAGAGTTTTAATGCGAAATCGAACCATCCTGTTTTCGACCGTCTTGTTTCAGATGCCACTGCTGCTTTCCAGTGGCTGTGGCTACCCGGCTGTTTCTCCGAAAACGTATGAAATTTCCAAAGCTCTGTACTCAGTCTGTAATCAGAAGAGCAAGGAACGTCTGGAAACGGTGCAGACGTTGATTCAGAGTTCCCTCAAAGAAAAAGAGATCAATGAACGGGAAGCAGACTGGTTGAATGAGATTGTGGCATCAGCAAATGCAGGAGACTGGGAAACGGCGACGCTGGAAGCACGCCGCCTGATGGAAGATCAGACCGGGCGCTGAGTAAAAGGAACCCGAAGCGAGAAGGAACGCGTCTGCTGCAACTTCCTGCTCGCTGCGCTCGTCCCGAATTTTATTCGGGACCATCCCGGCTTCTCTGAATGTTGAACGACTTTCGCAGTCCGTTCCACCGGGGTTTTTATTTCGTGTTGAGAAAGCGTACTTTGAGCATCAGGTATTGGAAGAGTTTCTCATGTGGCGATGGTGGAATACAGACAAGCAGGCATTGTTCATCTTTCAGACACAGAAATCAGAATACTGATCTGTACCAGATCCTGAAAAATAATGTGAATAACAGATGAATGTGGCATAAAATCGGTGTTTCTTACAGGTTCCCGCTTGTGACAGGTGGCAGAATGCATTACAAAGGTCGTGGATTAGTAAAGAACTGAGGGACAGTACGTCTTCAGCTCGAAAAGGTTAAGCCCTTCAACGTCCCACCCGATTATTCTGCAACGCGCTCCCTGTGATGGTTTAGCGTCTCGTCGAAAGGTTCTGCTTGAATCTGAACATTGAAAAGTGTCTTATCAGACCTGAATTGGCATGTTGGCCGAAATGATATGCGCTCGTTGACGCGCTCGCCTGACATTGCCCATCTGATTAATACAGGATTGATGGACCAATAGTTTGTGTTGCTGAAGCTTGAATATCCGGAATTGCGCGACTGCGATTCTGAAATTCAAGCCTGCTTTTGCACTTGAGCGCTTCGTTTCCTGTGCACCCCCGTTTCCGTGTTGGCACGGAGAGTCTGCTGGCGAAAGGTTCGCGTTCCAGGCTAACTGTGCAGACAAACCTTGAGAATGTTATTGGAGATTTGATGTTAGCGTTTTTTTCGAAGCATAAGGCTTCTGTCAAGGATGATGTACTGTCAGGTTTAACGGTGTCTCTGGCGCTGGTGCCGGAAGCAGTTGCTTTCGCATTCGTCGCAGGAGTTCCTCCGACCGTTGGTCTGTACTCCGCATTTTTTATTGGTTTTGTCAGTGCCCTGGCTGGGGGCCGCCCCGGTATGATTTCCGGAGCCACCGGCGCGATGGCCGTGGTGATCGTCTCCCTGGTCGCCATGCATGGAATTCAGTACCTGTTTCCCGCTGTCATTCTGTGTGGTCTGCTGCAGGTTACAGTAGGCGTGTTGCGGCTGGGTAAACTGATTCGCCTGGTGCCTCACTCGGTGATGCTGGGATTTGTGAATGGACTGGCGATCGTGATTGGTCTGGCCCAGATCGGAAGTTTCAAAACGCTGGGCGCTGATGGAACGATGACGTTTCTGTCGGGGACTCCCATGACAATTATGATCGGTCTGGTTGCCCTCACGATGGCGGTGATTGTTCTGCTTCCCAAACTGACGAAAGCGGTGCCGAGTTCGCTGGCCGCTATTATCATGGTCTCCGTGATCGCGGTCGGAATCAATAAATTCGCCCCGGAGAACTGGATTCCTGCCGGACAGAATAATGTTGTCCAGACCGTGGACGACCTGATGATGAATAATCTGAAAGCGAAAGCGGTTACGGAAGCTGAGCAGAAAGCACTGGCGTCTGAAAAAGTGGATGCGACAGAACAGCCTGCCGCGACTTCCGTTTTAAATGAAACACAAATCGCAACGGTAGTGGCTTCGGTACAGCCGGCAAAAGAGCCGCTGCCAATGCTGTTCTTCCTGGATTCGCGGTATGTACTGGCGCCGTTTTCCTGGGAAACGCTGCTGATTATCCTTCCGTTTTCTCTGATCCTGGCAGGGGTCGGATTGATTGAATCGCTGATGACGCTGACGTTGATTGATGAAATAACCGAGACCCGGGGCAGCGGTAATCGGGAATGTATTGGCCAGGGTGCTGCGAACATTGTCTGTGGCCTGTTTGGGGGCATGGGCGGCTGTGCGATGATTGGCCAGTCACTGATCAACGTGAACTCAGGCGGGCGCGGGCGTCTGTCGGGTGTCGTCGGAGCCGTGGGTCTGTTGGTCCTGGTTGTGCTGTTGAAGCCTGTGATCTCCATGGTGCCCATGGCAGCGCTGGTGGGTGTGATGTTCATGGTGGTGATTGGAACGTTCGAATGGAGTACGCTGCACACCTGGAATCGAGTTCCCAAAAGCGATGTGCTGGTGATGGTACTGGTGGCCGGTTATACGGTGTTGTTCCACAATCTGGCAGTCGCTGTTTTACTGGGAATCATCGTGCAGGCATTGATCTTCGCCTGGCACCATGCGACTCATATGATGGCTGACATTCACTTCGAAGATGACGACAAAAAAGTGTACCAGCTGCATGGCCCGCTGTTCTTTGCCTCGGTGAGCAGTTTTCGTGAGTTGCTGGATCCGGTGAATGATCCGCCGATCGTGGCGATCGATTTTTACTTCTCGCGCGTTTACGATCAGTCAGCGATTGAAGCGATTAACAAGATTGCAGAACGTTATCGCCAGGAAGGCAAATGCCTGCACCTGCGAAATCTGAATGCCGACTGTAAACGTCTGATTGAACGGGCCGGCGATCTGGCCGAAGTCGATATTTCTGAAGATCAGCACTATCACATCACGAAGATGATTTAAGCTTTTTCAAACTGAAACAGTCAACGCCCGGTGAGTTAGCTTGCCGGGCGTTGTTTTTTAGCGGCGGTCAACCAGCGATCCAGTTGATTGGCGAACGCCTGGCGATCTTTGGCATTGAAGTTGGCGGGACCGCCTGTCACCAGTCCTTCGCCCCGCAGGTCGTCCATCAGATCCCGGGACGCGAGTCGTTGCCCGACGTTTTCGTCAGTGTAAAGTGTACCACGCGGATTAAGTGCCTGCGCACCTTTCTCTACTACTTGCGCTGCCAGAGGGATATCAGCTGTTACCACCAGATCGCCTGCTGCGGTCAGTTCAACAATCCGCTGGTCGGCCACGTTTAATCCTGCAGGAACGAGCAGGCTGTCGACAAACTCGGAGCGGGGTGTGCGCAGCGGCTGATTGGCCACCAGGGTGACTTTGATCTGCGTTCGCTTCGCGGCGCGAAACAGCACTTCTTTGATTTCTGCCGGACAGGCATCTGCATCAACCCAGACCTGCATCTGGCTACTCCTTCCTGACTGAGTAGTATACTTAATTAAACTTTACGGTCGTTTGCTGCTCCGATTGACTGATAGTCGTTTCGGGAGTGTATTTCGAATAGAACTTAAGAATATGAACGTTGTATAGGCCTGTTATTTAATGTGGCTGAATCTTAGCATTTCATTCTGCACTTGCCGAGAACAGGCTCAGATCAGTTTGACATTAAGATAAATACATGGGTATGATTTATTGATTCCGAGCTCAATTATAGCAATCTGTTTCTCCGGATTGCAGCTGTTCTTATATCGTATCAGGAGTGAAAATGAAGTTACTCAAGTCGTTCGAAAGTTTGTGTCTGTTCATCCTCACTTTTTGCTTGCTTGCCGGTTGTGGCGACAGCGGTGGCAGTGATCAACCCGATCTGGGAACAGTGACGGGAGTGGTCACCATGGATGGTCAACCACTGTCGAATGTGATGGTGTCTTTCACTCCGGAAAATGGCCGACCATCGATTGCCCGTACTGATGAAGCCGGCAATTATGAACTGGGTTATCTGGCAGAAACCAAAGGGGCAGTCATCGGCAAACATACTGTGAGCATCACCACACCACAGGAAAACCCGACCCCTCCCGGACAAGTTTACAAGGATCCCATTCCTGCTAAATACAATTCGAAGACCACACTGACAGCAGATGTGAAAGCGGGAGCCAATACCTTTGATTTCCAGTTGGAATCCAAGTAAATAACTTAACTTTCATTAGACCAGAGTGTGGATGCGTATCATCTTAACACAAACACCACTCAATACAGTGTACATTCAATGTGAACATACGCTAGCGTGTTTGATTCGGTGTGTCATTTTCAATGCGCCAAATTTAAATCCTGGCCGTTTTCCAGTTATATTTTATTGATATTTCGGTCATAATAGATATGTTCGGGATAGCCAACACATTTCTCATCCCAATGGAGTCAAGAGAGTGAATCCCCGCCACTAACATTGATAGATCTTTGAAAGATACCTCGATAATTAAATTTTCATCCACCGCTATAAAATAATCACAACTTTAGTTTCAAAGTTTCACGGAATAGCTTCGCTCGAGTTTATTCGTTCTTTATCCACTTCAATTACCACTTCATTTTCTTATTCTGGAGGTAACGATACTGATGAGACAAGTTGAACGCAAAGGCATATCATTTTTTAAATTCGGTTTTACTCTAATCGAACTCCTGGTTGTAATCGCCATTATTGCTATCCTGATTGCATTGCTCTTGCCGGCAGTCCAGCAGGCACGGGAGGCAGCCCGACGCAGCACATGTAAAAATAACATGAAGCAGATCGGACTGGCGTTACACAACTATCATGAAACACATCGTATTTTCCCGCCGGCTTACATCGATAATACTCCTGCCACAGATACATCCCATCTGGCACCGGACAACCTGAATGGTCTGGGATGGGGAACCATGCTTCTGCCCTTTATGGATCAGGCTCCATTGTACAACCTGATCGGAACACAGACAGGCGGCTTTGCCTACAACTGGCAGGATTCAAATCACGATGGATCAGGAAGCGTTGCAGACGCCATCCCCGCTGCGAAAACAGTACTTCCTGCATTTATCTGTCCGACCGACCCGATGGAAGGCATCAATACGGATATGAACAGCTTTGGTAAATCGAATTACCTGGCCAGTTCAGCCACCAGTGCCAATGCACGTAACGGAGTGATGTATGTGAATTCCCCCACCAGAATGAAAACCATCACCGATGGAACTACCAACACGATTTTTGTCGTGGAACGTACAACCGAAAATGATGGCAGTACTTCAACCAACTGTGGCGGTAATCCCTGTAACTGGAGTGGCGGACTGTGGATTGGGCCTCGCCTGTCCGGCAGCACGGTTGCCTGGCACCCAGGTTTATCCTCACTGGATGTTGGTAACAGTGGTGGTGGTAGCACTACTTATAACATCAATGGCTCATCAGCGACCTGGGGTGCTTCATGGATTGCATCCAGCAGCCATGAAGGTGGAATCCATATTGTTCTCGGCGATGGCAGTGTTCGCTTCCTGTCAGAGAACATCAACCTGGGAACTTACCTGGCCCTGGTGACTCCTAACAAAAAGGAAATCATTGGCGAGTTTTAATCCTCAGCATTATCAGCGATTCTGCTAATTAACAGTAAAGCCCGATCACATCTTTCTGAAGTGATCGGGCTTTCATTTTTGCAGAACTCATTCCTTAGCTTCATTAAATATCATCCACATTTTTGAGACAGCTAAGTGTCCATGGCAGGGTGTTTCAACGAAGCCATTTTCAAAGTCGGGTTATTCCTGTTAACCTGAATCTCCCAGCCATATATTCGCGAAGTTAACCAGTGAAATTCTATGTTCACTGGATGTCCTGTCGCTAAATTCCCTAAAATTATCAATAGATGCTTCAGGCACTTACGAGGGAAATTCCGACCCGTCTGCCACGCTATTGCCGTGGTGCCGACTTCCCTGAAGGCTCTTCAATTTTTCTGGCAGAGAAGCATCTCCTGTCTCACTCAGACACTATCAATTGATCACAATTTATCTTTATTTATTTCATAGAAGGTACAGATCATGAAACGTCTACCGTCCCGATTCCGCTCTATGTGGCAGCGTGGTTTCACGCTGATCGAATTGCTGGTGGTTATTGCCATCATTGCCATTTTAATTGCATTGCTCCTGCCAGCAGTGCAGCAGGCACGTGAAGCAGCCCGTCGCAGCACTTGCAAAAACAATCTGAAGCAGATCGGTCTTGCGCTGCATAACTATCATGAGACACACCGTGTATTTCCTCCCGGATTTATTGATAATGAACTTGATTTCTCTGGTTCGAAAACAGCAGATCCCAGCGCGAATAATAATGGGCTGGGCTGGGGAGGATTCATCCTTCCCTTCATGGACCAGGCGCCGCTCTATAATCAGTTATCTTCCCAGACCAACCAGTTCGGTGAGCACTGGAGTGTCAGCGCATCCGAGCTGGCGAAAACAGTTTTGCCAGCCTACATCTGCCCTTCCGATCCGATGGGTGGCGTGAACACCGATAAAAACAGCTTTGGAAAATCGAACTACCTGGGTAGCCACGGTACGGCAGCTGCCACCACCAGCAACGGTATTCTGTATGGTAATTCCGATACAAGAATCCGCGACATCACAGACGGTACGAGTAATACGGTATTAGTTTCTGAACGTACTACTCAGAATGATGGCGGCAACTCAACGAACTGTGGCGGAACCACCCCCTGTAACTGGCAGGGTGGATTGTGGATTGGCCCCCGTTATACCTCTTCCACATCCACCTGGCATCCCGGCGTTCTGCATTACGACGTCACTAATTTCGGCGGTGGGAATGCCACTTATCTGATCAATGGCTCCGCTGCGACATGGGGCGATGACTGGTGTGCTTCCAGCTCACATGTCGGCGGCGTGCATATGCTGTTTACTGATGGACGCGTTCGTTTTGTCAGCGAAAACATGAGCGCTGGCGGATCCAATACCACCTACCACAAACTCGTCACCCGCAACGGGGGTGAAGTGGTTGGTGAATTCTAGAGGACATCACACCATAGCGTCTATCTGATAAAGGGGGCTCGTCAACATTTTGATGAGCCCCTGTTTTATGTCCTGGGAATAATTAAGTTACTCAACGTCAGAAGTCCAATTTGTCAGCGGCCTGCAATTTTTGCGGCGTATTGATATGATCCAGCTCCCTGATGGCTCGACCATGGTTGGGATTTAATGCAAGGCAACGCTCGTAGCTCTTTTTTGCGGCTTCTGTTTTCCCCAGCAGCCGTTTAATTTCTGCATTGTAAAACCAGGCTTGAGGATCTTCCGGGTTCAGCTCCACAGAACGTTCTATTGCTTCTTCAGCGGATTTCAGTTGATTGTTACGAAAACTCATCATGGCATACAGTAACGCCATCTTTGCCTGATGATAGTCGCGTTTCTTGAGATCCTTCTGTTGATCATAATAAGCAGCCAGGGTCTGATGCACTTCAATCGTAGGTGACATCTCCAAAACCCGCTGCAGCAAGGGTACCGCTTTTTTCATATCACCTGACAGCATGTAAGCCCCCGCTTCAAACTGCAGGGTCTCTGCATCAACAACACCGTTCTCTTTTAATTTCTGAATCAACTGCAGCATCCGTTCCGGATTTTTTCGCTGGTATTCCACTTCCAGCATACTGATCAGTGTGGCTTTATACTGAGGAAGACGTTCATCCATTAAAGCCAGTACTTCATCCAGCTTTTGTGCCAGATAATCCATATCATTGCGTTCCAGCAGCTGGTTGTAGGCTTCCAGCTCTCTCAAGATTCCATGGCGTTTACTGTAAGGCGTCAGAAACGTCGTATTAAAGTTCAGTTCCACCACATACAAAGCGTGCTCGACCTGATCTCTAGCTCGCTTTGCTTCTGCCATGCGTCCCAGTGATTCCAAAGCCTCCGCCTGCAACTGACGGAAGACAAGCGAATTGGGAGTCGTTGCCAGATTCCGATCAATATAAGGCAGCGCTTCTTCCGCGCGTCCCGACCGCACAAGTAATTTGGCCAGCTGATAGTCTGCCGGCTGGAATCCGTTATTCAGACGAAACAGTTCTTCAGCTTTCTCCGCATTTTCCTCGCGCAGATAATTCCGGCCTATCGCATACAGATAGTGTCGACGGTTAGCAAATGGTACGTCTGTCTTTCCGTCGAAGGCTTCCAGCTTCTCGTATTCGCGCGTACTGGCCTGCAGACGCCCCGTTCGTTCCAGACAAAAGGCATAACTGGCCTGCGCTAACGCATCGTCGGGATCCATTTGAATTGCCTGTCGAAAACAGTTTTCCGCATAACCATAAAAACCCTGTCCGAGAAAAGCCTGTCCCAGGCGGATCCACTCCTTACTGGAACCAGATTCGGCCTGTACGGCAAGCTCCCGAAAATCCGTCATCAGCAGAGGATCAATAGACTCTGCATCTGGCAGTACAGGCAGAGGACGAGCCATTCGATCTGCTATCAGATAACCACAATATCCCAGTTCAACTACCAGCAGTATCAGGAGCAGACGCAGAAGTTGAATCATGGTTTGTCCTCCTGTAGATTCAGCCAGGCAGTGATTCGACCAATCCTCTGAAATGGTTTCCGCAGATTCAACCCCCCAGCCACCAGATCATCACGGCCATCACCGTCGAGATCACCGGCGGCAACGGTGACGAGATGAATGGGATCGCTGTCAATCTGCCAGGTTTTGAAATTCTGTTTTCCATCGTTTTCCAACCAGACCACACTGGCCATTTTCGGGTCGTACCAGTCGTTGGTCATGCTCACCAGCACCACATCCAGATCACCATCACCATCAATGTCACCGGTATCTGCAGCGTAAGTTCCCCCCAGATCAGAGATGCGGTGTGGTTCGAATTCCCAGTTTCCTTTGTTTTCAAACCAATAGCACCCATGATAAGGCTGCGGGTAGGCATCGAGATCTTCCAGGTTATCGCCTGCCGGTAGAATCAGATCCTGATCGCCATCCTGATCAAGGTCGGCATAGATGAGGCCTGCCCCCCCCAGATCAAGATTGACGGTATACCAGAGTCGCCTTTTTTTGAACTCGCCATTTCCGAGATTTTCAAACCCCCAGAGCTCTTCTTCATCCTGTGTCACAATCGCTGCAATATCCAGATCACCATCACCATCAAAATCAGCGACGGGCACATGAATCGTCCCGGGAGCATTCAAGAGTTCATGATCCCGAAACTGCAGCTCTCCCCGATTTTCCAGCCATAAGACAGAGCCGCGGCTGTAGCCGAATACAGCCACTGCCAGATCCAGATCGCCATCGCCGTCGAAATCGCCCGGCTGGACATCAGCCACACGGCGGACATCTGTCAGGATCACATGCTTTTTATAACCGTTGCCTTCACGTTCATAGAGTTCCACGCGTCCTATCACCCGGTCATCAGGCATGAGATTTCCCAGAATGGAAACGATGATATCCAGATCGCCATCTCCATCAATGTCGACCACGGTCGCATGCGCGGGTGCCGCCAGATCGGTGAGTAGAACTTCTTCCTGCCAGGAGGCGGAGCCGTCCTGCTTAAACAGCGAGATAATTCCCTTCCCGGCATCGCAGGCGATGATTTCGTTCTGACCATCGCCGTCAAAATCCAGAATCTGCACATTTGTGATCAGTGGTAAACCCACCGGTTTGGCGCCGACCGTGGCCCGCTCAAATTTCACTGGAGAAGCAGGGTATGTAGTTCCCCCCGAAAAGATTTCTGCAGGCTGCCCCAGCGAAGGTAATGTCGGCAGAACCAGCCAGGTGGCAATCGGGATGATGATTATCAGGACGAGCAGGATGAGCGCGCGGACATTCGGTGACATAAAAATCCATCATTGCTTGCAGGGATTGAAACCAGGGACGATGACACCAAAGCAGGGATACTTTACTGTTTCAATCATATAACCCCGGTACAGGCATCGCTATTCACTTACTACGCCAAAAACCGCGTTGATTAGAGAAAAAACAGGGCGAATCTAACCTATTGTCTACATCCGTCACGGAAATCAGATACGGTGTGAGCTGAGAATTTCTTCTCAATGTCAGCTCGAAGTATTCTCGGGTGCGGATACACAGAAAATGTTTCACGCAGAAAATTGGTAGTTTCTGTAATCTAAACCGGCTGGATACCAAATGCTGCTATGCGGATTCGGTCTTCAGGGACGCGCCTGCGATTGCTGTGACAGGAAATCATGCAGTTTTTCAAGCTTGTCAGTGTTGATGTGATCGACTCCCGCAGCAATCAGTTCCTCCCAGAGTTCTTCTGATTCCGGTGTCGCCCAGAAACGCACTCGTCGTCCTGCAGCATGTGCCTGTCTGACAATCTCCCTCAGTTTTGTGCGTTCCGTTTCGGACATCTTCCCTTTGCCGCGATATTGAAAGTGAGTAGTCCAGCGATCGCTGATCAGCGGCATCAACTGGGAGGGTTTATCAGAACTGAGATCACTCAAGCGACCATCAATTCCTGCAAACCGCGGATTGTCCGCTGCGATCATTTTGACAGGTCGATCCCCCGAAATCACAACCTGCACCGGGTGACGAATTGTTTTCCCATCATGATATGTATATAGGAAATCTCTATATTCCCGCAGTTGATTCCGTAAAACCTGATAAACGTCTTCTCCATCTGTTTTGATATCGATCAGCAAGGTGAACGGTGGAGAACTTTCATTTGACTCCTGTTTTTTCTCCTGAAAATGTTTCTTTAACGGATTGAGGTATAGCTTCCGGAGTGTGCGGTCCTTTGATAATTCATCCTGGCTGTGACCAACGAGCAATTCTCCCTCGACAAGAAATATGTCCGCTTCGACAGACCAGAAGCCATTTTTCAAAGCATCCTGCAGCGGGTGTTTCTGCCTGTAATCATTATGGGCATGCGCCTGGTAGAGAGGCGACTGAAACGTTTGCTGTCCCAGTCCTGTCGAATTATGACAGACCAGGACCAGCAACAAGACGGAACAGAACTTCCATTGAAACATTCACCAGACCTTTTGTTAAACTGGAACCTGAGGCTGTGAAATCAGTCGTGAGAGAATGACGCGCCTGGGTCTATTTTGCGATATCCCGACGATTTTGGAGTACACGACATCTAAACAGCCCACAGGCTAGAGTTCGACGAAATGATTATCCAGTCACTCCCGCTGGATTCATCAATTATTAATGAGCGGTGATCCGGGGATTCAGCACTTCTGTCGTTTTCAGTCAGGGAATGCAGTCTTCAGAGGGGGGGAATAAAAAAGGCCTCCGTGATGATGACGAAGGCCTTTTCATGATAGATTGTCCCGAGGGGAAATCAAAGTACACCCCGCAGGGTTCGAACCTGCAACCTTCGGTTTCGTAAACCGATGCTCTATCCAATTGAGCTAGGGGTGCCTGTCCCGGATGGGAAAGCGTATTTTAGCGAGAGCGTTCTCCCTTTTAAAGTCTTTCGCAAGCTGGATTTGAATCTTTTTACCAGCTCTTGTGCCGAATTCAGCCGCTCTCGCTGCCGAATACAGGATTTTTGCGGTTTATTAACTCACTTGTATCAACGTTTTTTGATCTTTACCGGACCTGATCTTGAGACACTCCAAAGCTGCCAGTGGTTCCACGTATCTATAGAAAAAGGCTCTGTTCGTGAAAACAGAGCCTGTAAGATCATTTATTGAAGTGATCTTTAACGAAAATCCCACCTGGGAATCATTGGCCATTAGCGATGTCCATGGTGACCACGGTGTCCGTGATGACCGTGCCCGCCACGGTATCCACCGCGGTATCCGCTACGATAACCACCATAGTATCCGCCGCGTCCATACGCGGATCCACCACTGTAAATCCCGATCCCGAAGGAAGGACTGCTGTAATAGAAGCTGCCTGATCCATAGGAAGGATAAGAATAGCCGCGGCTGTAACCATAACTGCCGTAGCCATAACCGCTCCCGTAACCGTAGCCTGAATAGCAGCCATGACCGGCATTTGCCTGTTGAGCAGGCATGAATAACAGTGCTCCCCCCAGAACCAGTCCCATACATACTGCCAGTTTAAGGCCTTTTCGCTTTTTGACTGGAGTTGAACCAGTCTGGTCAACCGTAACTGATTTGTTTCGCATTATTTCGCTCCTTGGAAAAATGAACCATAAATGAGTGCAGCAGAAATTTGGTAAGCGTCCTCTCTGATTCTCTGTCACTCGAATGCAGCACGGTTGAGATTCAATCATTCATCCTCTGTGCCTCCGTCTGCCATTATTGAATGAATTGCGATAAGCGTGCCAGAAACTGATTTTCTCCCTTATGAGTTCGTAACTCATTTAAATTAAAAGAGTTATTCAGCGACTTGTTTTTTGCATAGCAGAGAAATGCTTGAAAACTGTCTCTTAATCGCACCAGTTGGGATCAATCGGACGTCAACAAAATCCGTTGTACCGGCTGAATCTGCCGGTAAAGACCCTATAAAAAAACAAGTCTCTCACTCAAATGGTCGGGCCGAACCATAAAAGAAAGAGACTTGTGAAATTTTGCCTGCGTGAACCTGCTGAGAGGAACCGGCCCGACAAGATCAGCTAGTTCCTGATCGTGGCGGATTTATTATAAAACATGGATCAGAATCCATAGTAGAAGCCAAAACCGGGTGAGCTATATCCACCCCGATAGCCTCGGTTATAGTAGTTGTTGTAGCCGCGGTAGTACCCACGGTTATAACGTCGGTAATTATTCCGATATCTGTTGTAGTGATGTCTGTAGTGCCGTCGCCCGCGATTATAATTACGTTCGAAATGGCGATAATGATTACGTGCCCGCTTCCAGGCGGGTGGTCTGGCTTCTGATGATTCGATGGCGCCTATAAATAAGACACTACATGCCAGCGTGGCAATGGTGAGTGCACGTTTCATGGTCTTGTCTCCTTGATAAGAACCTGCCGCCGTGACCACTCCCGATTGAGTGTACCCCGGCAACCAACGATATTTCATTTGTGTTTCTTACTTCAGGTAAGACGCAACAGCTGTGCCAATCGTGAGGAATTTGTGCTTAAAGGACTTAAACCATATGAAACTGCAGAGTTTGGCGGATATTTAGCTTCATTCTGCAATAAGATGCAGAATTGACCTGTTGTAAAAATGAAAAAAGTGTGGTCGAAAAGAGAACAACAAAGCCGTTCAACGACCACACTCAGCTGAACTGAACGCGCAGATTATCAGTGTAAATTTACTCGTCAGAAATCAAACAACCGGATTGGATAATACCCCAATCTGTTCAATTTCTGCTTTCATTTCATCTCCATTTTTGAGGAACTTATTCTTAGAAGCACCGACGCCACTGGGAGTTCCCGTGGAAATCACATCTCCGGGTTCGAGCTGGACAAAACTGGATATAAATTCGATGATCGCGGCGACCGGGAAGATCATCTCTGAAGTGGAAGCGTCCTGTTCCACAGTCCCATTGACTGACAGTTTCATCTGCAGAGTTTGCGGGTCTGGAATGTCATCCGCCGGTGTGACACACGGGCCCATGGGACAGAAAGTGTCGTGCCACTTTCCGTGCTGCCAGTCGAAGAAGGTATCTTTCTCACGCAATGTTCGCCCGGGATTGGGTCGAAATTTCCGATCAGAGATGTCGTTGATCACGGTATAGCCAGCTACGTAGTCCAGCGCTTCCGCTTCTGAAACTCCTTTGCAGGGTTTTCCGATCACGATTCCGAGCTCGAGTTCCCAGTCAATGTAATCGGGAGAGACTTCGGGGATTTTCACGGGCTGCCCCGGGTTTGTGAGCGTTGTCAATGGGGGTTTCATGAAGACATACGGAAAGGTCTTCTGTCGTTCTTCCGCTTTACCCCCTCCTTCTTCAATATGCTTGGAATAATTTCCTGCCAGCAATAACAGCTTGGACGGTTCCGGAACAGGGACCAGCAACTGCACTTCATCGGTCAAGATGGAAATGGGAAACAGTTCTTCATCCATGGACTGCTTGAGTTGGGTTTCGACAGCCATAATCAATTCCCGTTGCGCACCGCCAGGGAGAAAAGGAAGCAGCCCCGCCGACTCATCCAGGAGAACGCCCGCCAACTCCGCGGCAGCACTGAAGGGGATAATGGTATCTTCCGAGTAGAAACCACAGGAAATTTGATTTTCAGATTGATAGCGACAAAGTCTCATACAGTCAGGACTCCTGAACGGTGAAATCAAGGGGGTGTCAGTTTCCGGTTCAGCGGTTTTCGCTTCGCCTGATGCCATCAAGTTCGGCACGCGTCCCCTATCCTACCGAAAAGCAGGTGAGAGACCAATTCTCAACAGCCGTTATGAGAGCTGCTTTTGGAATCTCTTTAAACTGATGCCGATGATCGCAATGCAGCAGAGTGTGAGCCCTGAAACGTAAGGCAGCAGGTCAACCAGGTCGGCCCCTCGCAGTACGATTCCTCTGAGAATTTCCAGGAAGTAGGTTACCGGGATGATGAAGGTCACCAGGTAAATAGGCAGCGGCATCTGGGACCGGGGGAACATGAATCCCGACAGCAGGACAGAAGGCAGCATTATCAGAAAGGCAAACTGAATGGCCTGGAGTTGAGTCCGGGCGACCGTGGAGACCAGCATGCCCAGTCCCAGGCCGCAAATCAGGAACAGCAGCGCCAACAGCAGCAGTTCCCAGAGACTACCATGAATGGGCACGCCAAAGAAAAAGACCATGAGTGTGAGTACGATCAGAGTTTCAACAAATCCGATCAGGGCATAGGGCGCCAGCTTGCCCAGCAGCAGCCCTGATTTACTGACGGGGGTTACAAACAGTTGTTCCAGTGTGCCCAGTTCCCGCTCCCGGACAATCGCAAACGACGTCAGAAACAGGGTCACCAGCTGCAAAATAATTCCGACCAGTCCGGGAACAAAGAAATGGGAGCTATCCAGATCCGGATTATACAGCAGCCGCGGCCTGATCTCGACAGGCAGCGCGGGCTGCCCCTCCGCGTCGCGGGCTGGTACGACATTCAGATTTTCTGCAAAACTTTTTGTCATGCTGGTTGAGAGATTAAACCCCAGCAGATTCGAGGCATTCAGGGCCGTCGTTGCCACCTGGGAATCACTCCCGTCGATCAGAACCTGTACCGCTACCTGTTCTCCTTTTAACAGGCGATCAGAGTAATCGGGGGGAATGGTCACCCCCACTTTGGCGCGGCCCGACTCGAATGCATTCCGAAAATCTTCGTGATTGTAGACAGGTTCTATAATCTGAAACGTGCGCGTATTGGCAAACGCGTCCTGCAGTTCACGCGAACTGGCGCGGCCATCCAGATTGAAGATCACCGTCGGAATCTTTTCAATCTGTGTATCAATGGCGAATCCAAAAATGAGTGTCTGCAGAACGGGGACGGCAAACACAAACAGTAATGTTGATGGCTCGCGGCGGACATGAGAAAACTCTTTGACCAGGATCGCCCAGAACCCGGCCATAATTCCCGGGGTATGCCGTTCCGCAGCAGGGCGCCTGGCAGATGGTTTCTGCTCTGGCGCAGACTCATCCCCGGGGCTAGCTTGAACCTCTTTCTCTGGTTGCTTCTGGCTTGCAGTCATCGTAGTGGAAACGCTGGTATCCTGGTGATTCAGTTCTTCCGCCCGGCTTAAGGTAACAAACACATCTTCCAGGGAAGGTGTAATGGGCCTGACCTGAACAGACCCGGGTTCGCCTGATTCCTGATTGACAAAATCGTCTTCAGACAGACTTTGATCTGCGAGTATATGAATCGTCTGTCCGAACAGGGTTGCATCTCTCACACCCTGCATATCACGAAATGCAGACAGCAGCGTG
>NZ_CAXAVM010000062.1:0-35262 GCF_963972345.1 uncultured Gimesia sp.
TCCGCCAGCATATTCTTCAAAAAGGGAGCTGTCGTTTCAGACAAAGAGCTGAGCACGGCAGTGCGAATCCAGACATCGTCCAGATCGCGACGGGCAATTTGATATAAAGCGTCCGCTGCCTGCGGGTTGTTCATTTCTCCGAGCGTGAATGCGGCCTGGAACCGGACGCGCGGATCCGAGTCAGCCGCCAGAGCCAGTATTTTTATCTGCAGCTTCTCATTCTGATTCATTCTCTTTTCCGCGAGGCGAATTGCCGTGCGACGAATTTCCGGCTCGCTGTCTGCCAGCGCCTGGAGCAGCGTATCGTCAGTCAAAACTTTTAATCCCTCAAGCGACCAGAGGGCATGCAGACGTGCCAGCGGGGAAGCACTCTGCTGAAACAGTTGCTTGAGCAAGGGAACGGCTGCCGGATCCTGACGTTCGAAAATCAGTCGATGCGCCGTATCCCGCCACCAGACATTGGGGTTTTCCAGCTCTGACACCAGCGTTTTGATACTGGCCGACCCGAGTCGTGGTGGAGCCGGTTTTTGATAGTCAGTTGGAAACTCGGGAGGCACCAGGCGATAAATCCGTCCTCGATCGCGGCCGCTGGTCAAATCCAGATGCGCTTTGATGTCATCCGGAATCGACCAGGGATGCTCAATATTTTCCCGATACATATCGAGAACGTGCAGGGTACCATCGGGAGCATTCAGAAAATTGACCGGTCGGAACCAGTTATCTGTCGAAGCCAGAAACTCGACTTTGTCGTGCGCACGACGGGCGGTAAAAGTCACACCATCGGGTTGCATCAGGTATCGCATCACCAGATTGCCGGCGACTTCGCCAATAAAGGCATTCCCATAATATTCCGGGGGATACGCGGTTCCTCGGTAGACGGTTGCCCCTGCGGAAGAGGTGACAAAGCCGGTCGCATGCTGTTCACTGCGGGGTGAGCGGGAATTGGGATCAGAGGCCAGACGTTTCGCATTGATGACCCGCCATGGTTCCGGGGGACTGGCACGATAGACGGCAATCGAATCGCCGGCGACGGCAACATCATTAATGGCAGAAGTCACAGGCAGATAACGATTGCGCATCAGATACTCAGTCGGCAGTACAATGTGCATCAGCGGGTTGCGGATATTACAGATGAAGCGGTTGCCCCAGTCATCAAAGGTATTGCCAAATCGTGCGCCACCTGAGATCACATCAAATTTTTCGGTACCCGCCGTGAAACGAAAATCACGTCGGCCCATATTGATCGGATCGGTTTTCTCTGCAGTGTTCGAATGAATGACGCCGCCGTTACTCCCCCCTGCTCCATAGATGTGATGATCCAGGCCCCATTTGAGATTGTTCATCACTGCCTGCACGTTGAATTTACGAAAGCCGGTAAAGACCTTACGCCTGATGTCCGCTTTGTGATCGCCGTCGGTATCTTTGAAGTACCAGATATCAGGAGTCGCGGAGACATACACGCCCCCTTTCCAGAATGCCAGGCCGGTCGGCCAGGAGAGTTCCTCGGCAAACACGGTGGATCGGTCGAACTTGCCATCGCCGTCGACGTCCTCCAATATACGAATTTTACCGATGGGAGCCGACTTCTGCTCAGCCCAGGCTTCATCTTTGGATTTATCCGTGTAGGGATAGTCATTCATTTCAATGACATACGCCAGACCATTTTCGTCATACTGCATCGCGACCGGATCAGTCACTAAGGGTTCCGCAGCCAGCAGTTCCATTTGAAAACCGTTCCGCAGCCGAAATGTCTGCTCCGCCCGTTCCGGTGAAACCGGATCCAGTTTCGGCAGTGCTTTGGCCAGTGAGTCCGCCGGTTTTGCTGGTTCTTCTGCTGAATTGATACGAGGTAGACTGAATCCCATTCCCGCCAACAAAATCAGCAGCAGACAGATCTCCCCTCGTTTCCCTCTCCCTGTTCCCATTGCGAAACCCTGTCAGAAAAAGTTTGATTTAACCTGTGTTGCCTGCTGAGATACCCGATCTGCAACAAGACAGCCCACTTAAGCAGGAATGTTAATTAAATGTACCGCCATGACGGGGCAATCACAAGCGGATCTGACAAAAGTCACTTGATTTCTGATCCGCATTTCTGATCCGCGCATGAAAAAACTCCCGACACCGAGAGGTGAAAGGAGTTTCCTGGTTTCAGTTTGCTGGCTGCTTATACTGCAGGCTGCCCGGTAAAGTATTCCGGTTCTTTGCCTGCCTGCCATTTAATATTGCAGCCGATGCTTGGCTTCTGATCTTCCGTGACCGGCGATCCTGCCAGGACGGCATCGCAGGCCGTCTTCAGATCGGCGCCGGTAATTGGTTTGTCGCTCCCGGGTCGACTGTCGTCAAACTGTCCACGGTAAACGAGCTTCTGCTCCTGATCAAACAGGAAGAAATCGGGAGTGCAGGCCGCTTTGTACGCCTTGGCAACTTCCTGTGTTCCATCGTAAAGGTAGGGGAAGTGATAGCCGGCGGACCGGGCTTCTTCCACCATTTTCTCCGGGCTGTCATCGGGATGAGAGGCAACATCGTTGGAACTGATGCCTACCACAGCGAGGCCTTTTTCCATGTATTCATCTGCAAAGGCAGCGAGTGCTTCGCGGAGGTGAATCACGAACGGGCAATGATTGCACATGAAAATGACCAGCAGCCCTTTTGAATCACTAAAGTCGCTGAGGGAAACCGTGGACCCGTCGACATTCTTCAGTGAAAAATCGGGAGCCTGTGTTCCCAGTGGAAGCATTGTGGATGCGGTTTTTACCATGCTGTGATCTCCTTTTTCAAACAACCAGTCAGGTAGAAGTTTCGACTGGTTTTAAGTTTTTAAAGCGAATTTTTCAACCAGTGGACCGACCACCTGTCGGGGCACGAAGTCTTTGAGTTTTTCTTCCGCGACATCTCCGCCCAGTTGGGCAATCTGCTTGATGAGTGAGCTGGAGATATGCGTGTATTTTTCACTGGCCATCAGGAAGACGGTTTCGATTTCCGAAGCCAGAGTCCGGTTCGCGAGCGACATGGTGAATTCCGCTTCGACGTCGGTCAAGGTACGCAGCCCGCGAAGCATGACGCCGCCGCCACACTCCTGGACGAAATTCACGGCCAGCCCCTGGAAGCATTTGACCTCCACATTGGTGTAAGCAGACAATAAACCCTGCATCATCTGCTGGCGTTCCTCTGGGGAGAATAACGGACGTTTATCGGGGTTGATCCCGATGCCGACCGTGATTTTTGAATAAATCGCCGCACCCCGTTCCACAATATCCAGATGTCCCAGCGTGGGGGGATCGAAACTGCCTACATAAACAGCGTGCTGTGGATTGAGCGTCTGCGACACGAAACTGCCTTTCCAGGATAAATGACTGTGAAGTACTATTAATGATTGTAGCTGGAATCGGGAGTGATCCAAACGGACAGCATCCAATTTCTCAGACGAATCGGAAGATTTGAAGATCACAAATGCCCGGAATTGCAATTCAGGTTCACTGCCTGTGTAATAAAGACAATGAAATTGAAACAGCGAAATCAGACAATCCAAGTAAGCCTGATCTCATCAACAATCGTTCTATCGACCTGAATTCTGCCCCTGGAGACACCTGTCATGCCATCTTCTCTCTTCCGTGCAAGCATCCCCTTAATCACAATCATGGTGACGCTGCTGTCAATGTCCAGCATGCTGCATGCCGCCCCACAAAATCTGGCTGATGTGGCTAAGTTACTTAAAGCCCCCGTCAGTAAAGATCAGCAGCAACAGGTTCTGGAATACTTCAAGAAACGGTATCAGAAAGAAAAAGATTTAACCAAAGGCAATCATAAAGCTTTGATCGAAAAGACCGACGATGGCGGCGGTTATGCGGGCTGGTTTTTGAAAGCAAAACCGGGTGACGAAGTCATCATTTTCGCAGAGAAAGATCGTCAGTGGCCGATGGTCGAACTGGGAGACTCCGGTTATTTCGCCCGTATTGAAAAATTCCCTAATTTTTCTTCTGCCCACTACCAGTTCGGCGTCAACGGCAAACGGCTGGAGACAAGTCGCTCCAACCGGTTCGGCTTTGAAAGCTATGAATGGGCTCCGGAAAGCCTTAAACAGGCGGGAGTTCCCCAGGGAAAACTCACACAGTTGCCTGTCTTCAAGAGTACAAAACAGTACCCGAACACCGTGCGTGACTGGTGGGTCTATGTGCCCGCCCAGTATTCCCAGACAGGTCCTCCGGCCAAACTGATTGTCTTCACCGATGGCTACGGATACTGTCACGGTGATGGAAACGCGACCATTGTCCTGGATAATCTGATTCATGCGAAAAAGATTCCGGTTTCGATTGCCGTCTTCATCAATCCCGGCGTCATTCCCGCTACCGGAAAAGGCAAACCAGAGATCCGCAACCGCAGCAATGAGTACGATACCTGTACCGCCCAGTATGCGACTTTTCTGGATCTGGAAATGCTGCCGGTGATCCGCAAACAATACCGTATTTCGGAAAAGCCGGAAGATCATCTGATCTGCGGCGCTTCTTCCGGGGGCAGTTGTGCCTTTACTGCCGCCTGGCACCGGACAGACCTGTTTCAGAAAGTGATTTCCTTCGTGGGCAGTTTCTGTGATTTCCGCGGGATTAATGATTATCCATCCCGCAAGAACAATACGATCCCCGTCGACCAGTTTGGCCCCTGGAAAACGGCCCACGATTATCCCGGTCTGATTCGCAAAACATATCCTCCCAAACCACTTAAGGTCTTTTTGCAGGATGGTGACAATGACCTGGATAATACTCTGGGCAACTGGTTTCTGAATAACGAGCGAATGGCTGCCGCCCTTGCCTATAGTGGCTATGACCACTGGTTTGTCACCGGCCACGGAATTCACAGCAGCCGCCATGGAAAAGCAGTTTTACCGGAAGCCCTTGTCTGGATCTGGAATTCAGACCAGAAATAAAAGGGAACTGTGCGCTGTCACCGCCGGTTATTTCCATTGAATCGAAATAATCGGGGAGAATTTTGTTTGACGAACAGGATGCGGGCGGATAAATTTAGATCGTTAAGAATTCGATGGGACAAAAATTGAAATTGTAATCTCAAGCGAGAGGAACCTTGAGTTGATGATTTGCTTTTCCCCCAGTTCCAGCATAGAGTTCACCGACCGAGATTTACCATAACAGAAGATGGAGTTGTGTTCTGCCGGAGGCGGAACGATGTTTGTCGTTCTTGAGTTTCAAGAGTCTACCGCTTTTGAGTCACCCACCTTGAATACCACGACAGCTCAGCGTCTCCTGCTGGCTGATTCACAGGAAATTGTCTGTTGGTAATTTGACAAAGGCGTTTCCAGCGAAACGATCCTGGTTTCAACGAGTTGAACCGGATCCGATTGATCCTGGTATCGCCATCACAAGCCTGCAACCCAGGCACTATTCAAGGAGGATTTTGGATGACTGTAGAGACGTATTCCCAGAAAGCAAAACATCTATCCCAGAAAATCGAGCAGACGATCGCTTTACGGACAGGCAGCCAGGTGCAGTCACTGAAAGTCGATATCCTGGGAGAGATCGTGGTTCTCTCCGGGCGCACTGATTCGTTTTATCACAAACAGCTGGCAACCCATGCTGCAATGAGTGAAATCGATCAATATGCCCTGACCAATAATATTCGTGTGGAATCCTGACGGAATTCCCTTTTTCTGCAGGACGCGGAAATCTCACAAGAGCAATCACTGCCTGCGATAAATTCAGGATGAGCTTATCGCGCTGGCAAACTCTGCTCAACTCAGGAACTGCCCTGATTCCTGTTCTCTTCGGTTGATGTTGTTTCCGTTTTATTGCGACTGCCGAACGAAAATTTCTTTTCTTCTCCCCGCATGATCCGTCCCAGGTTGCTCCAGTGTCGGATGATAATCAACAGCGGAACAGCAATACTGAATGCCGCCAGGCTCCACTTCTGGTGTGTGAAAGCAGTAGACCCCAGTTGAATAAACTGCGCCACGCCAAATGCCACCGCTGCGACAATCGAACTCAAGGCAACGATGCGCGTCAGCAGAAATGTCAAAGCGAAACCTGTGACGGCCACTAGTGTCGACCACGGCCCCAGTACCAGAATCACACCCAGACTGGTCGCTACCCCCTTACCGCCTCGAAAGCCCAGCCAGAGGGGAAACATATGCCCGAGGATGGTCGCGACACCGCTCAACACGCGGGCATGATCGAAATCAGGCGACTCCGGACTGACGAACAGCGGCGGAATCAGTAAGACGGGCAACAATCCTTTTAACGCATCCAGCAGCAGTACCAGGATGCCCCATTTGGCTCCCAGCGTCCGTGCCACATTGGTGGCCCCAATGTTTCCACTGCCTGCTTTACGGATATCCGTGCCCGTAAACAGCCTGGCGACCAGCAGTCCGAAGGGAACAGAACCGACCAGGTAGGAGCAGGCGGCTACAAAAAACCAGAAATAATCTGCAAACATCGAGTGGACAGTTTCGTATAATAGATAGAGAGACATGGCAGTTGATCAACGTGCTGTGATAATACCTGACTCGAGCCAGAAAATACAACAACAGGCACGATTACCTGTTGAGACGACTTTTACGGACGAATCCTGCCGACTTGCGGGGCACGGTGGTTCTCATCACCTCAAAAGTCTAAAAGTTGGAACTTACTATTGGCCCTGTCCTTGTGAATAACTTATTCTGAAGGTCAGGGCTCCCTTCCTTAGATATCCACTGATATGGTGATATCGACTTACACGGTTTTACTTTCGTAAGAGCCATGACAGAAAAAACGCTACCCATACTCACAGCAGCAGATCAGACCGATCTGGGGCATTACCCCGCACGCTGGTGGCATACACAGGGTGAGAAAATCATCTGTGATCTCTGTCCGCGCGCCTGCGCACTGTCTGAGAATGACCGGGGCTTCTGTTTTGTACGCCAGAACATTGACGGTAAGATGGCGTTAACGACGTTCGGTCGCAGTACCGGCTTCTGCGTCGATCCCATCGAGAAAAAACCCTTGAACCATTTTTATCCCGGTTCCAGTGTGCTTTCTTTCGGTACAGCAGGCTGCAATCTCGGCTGCAAGTTTTGTCAGAACTGGGATATCTCCAAATCGAGAGAAATCGAACGCCTGAGCGCACAGGCCATGCCGGACGAAATTGCCGAAGTCGCAGCCCAACTGGGCTGCCAGAGTGTCGCGTTCACCTATAACGATCCCATCATCTGGTCGGAATACGCGATTGAAACTTCCAAAGCCTGTCATGCGCGTGGCATCAAAACCGTGGCTGTGACAGCCGGCTATATTACCGAACAGGCGCGTGCCGATTTCTTCGAGCATATTGATGCCGCGAATATTGACCTCAAAGCCTTTACTGAAGAATTCTACTACCGGATCACGCTCTCACATTTACAGCCGGTCCTCGAGACCCTCAAGTGGCTGAAACAGGAAACCGACGTCTGGTTCGAAATTACAAATCTGGTCATTCCACAGGCGAATGATAACGACAGCGAATTCCAGCAGATGTGTGACTGGATCCTGAAAGAAGTCGGCCCCGATGTCCCGCTGCACTTCTCCGCCTTCCATCCTGATTTCCGCATGCGCGATCGCGGGGGAACACCGCCGGAAACGCTGGTCCGCGCCCGCGAGATCGCACTCGCTGCCGGCCTCAAATATGTTTACACCGGCAACGTGAATGATGTCGCTCGACAAAGCACTTACTGTCCCCATTGTCAGCAGACACTCATTGAGCGAAACTGGTACCAGCTGGGAAAATATGCGTTGCGGGGTCATCGCTGTGGTTATTGTGATACGGAAATCGCCGGCCATTTCAGTGACAAGCCTGGAGACTGGGGCCAGAAAAGACTGCCCGTTGACATACAGGCCATTTTAAAAAAGAACGCGGCTTCGCAATCAGGCAATACCGAGCCTCAGAAAGGTCCTTCAACGATGCAGACCAACCAGTCACCACAGATCATTGAACTCAGCAGTGACCAGGAACAGGCGCTGCTGCAGCAGGCGGCGGCTGTCGTGGCTGGTACCGTCACCCGCAGCCGGCCTGTGGACGTCCCGCTGGGAGACCTGCAGGACACAACAGTCAGCGGTGCTTTTGTCAGTCTGAAACGTCAGAAACAGTTACGATCCTGCTGTGGCAGCTTTGGCAAGCCCCAGCCGCTGGGACAGGCGTTGCAACAGGCGGCGGTCCGCGCAGCGAAAGATGATCCCCGTTTCCCTCCCGTTTCACCCAGTGAACTGGCTCACCTTGATCTCGAAGTCTGGTTGCTGTCCGGGCTGGAAGCAGTGCCTGAACAGGGAGCCGACCGGGTTGAGGCAGTGATTGTCGGACAGCATGGCCTGCAGATTCAGGCCGACGGTCGCAGTGGATTACTGCTTCCCGGCGTGCCCCTCGATCATGGCTGGGATGCTGAAGAATTTCTCAACCAGACCTGTATCAAAGCGGGACTTCCCCCCACTGCCTGGAAGGATCCCGGTACAACATTAATGCGGTTCCAGGGAATCTCCTGCGCTGCCCGTTTAGCAGAGCTGGTCGACCTCTCGACGGAAACGCAGGTGAAGACCATTCTGGGGCAACGCGAATTTGCCCAGTATCTGCAATACATTCAGTCAACGGTCGACGCCTTACTCAAAGGTCAGGTTCCCTCCTATTATTGCGATGCCGTCTCCGATACGAATCTGCAGGGAGTCGCGCTGCTGTTGTCGCGAACAGGCACCGATGAGGAACTGATTCTCTCAAAGTGGGCTCTGAAGCAGACGTTTCCCATGCAGTCCACTGTATTTTCGCTCTGTCAGCAACTGGCACAGATCATCGCCAGGCTCAAATTGAAACCCGGTGAGTTTCAGATCAAACTGGTACTCGCTTCCGACCCGGCCATGCATGGCACCCCGGCTCAGAATGATCTGCACGATTTTGATTTTCAGCAGCGCAGTCTGCTGCTCATTGACGGGCAGAAAAATGCCTGGTGTTATGATCGGGAACAGGACGCAGCAACACTGCTCGCACAGGCGCAGCAGGCACTCAACAGCACTCAGCCCGAAACCGCGCAGCTCCTCAGCCTGGCGGTGCAGACCACGACGCCCCGTTTTCAGGTTGTGAACCGACCCCGCGCCGAACTCGGAACCGAAATCAGACCTGCGGGAGTGGCAGGGACTTTTTACCCTGCCGAGCCCACCCGAATGAACGCGCAGCTGGATGAGCTATTCCATGAAGCAGCAGAAACTCAACCCTGGGCTGCCGCGATGCTACCCCATGCGGGCTGGAAATACTCAGGTAAAATTGCCGCCCGTGTGCTGAACCGAATTCAACTTCCGTCCACGATTATCGTCATCGGTCCCAAGCACACACGCGATGGTGTCGACTGGGCCGTCGCCCCACATCAGGTCTGGCAGCTTCCCGATGGTAATCTCAACTCTGATCGAGGGTTGGCACAACAGCTTGTGGAACAGATCCCGGGACTGGAACTGGACGCCGCCGCCCATCGCAACGAACATGCGATTGAAGTCGAACTGCCATTGATTCAACGCCTGGCGCCCCAGTCAAAGGTCATCGGAATTGTGATCGGCAGTGGAAACCTGGAACGCTGTGAAGAATTTGCCGAGGGACTCGCACGCGTGATTCAGCAAATGCCCGAACCGCCGCTGTTAGTGATTTCCAGTGATATGAATCATTTTGCCACAGACAGGGAAAATCGCCGACTGGACGAACTGGCACTGGAAAAAATGCGGGCGCTGGACCCCGCTGGCCTGCTGGAAACGGTTCGTGAGCATCACATTTCCATGTGTGGTGTGCTGCCGGCAATGATGGTCATGAAAACGCTCCAGAAGCTGGGCAAATTAAGCCAGATAGAACAAGTGGGGTACGCCACTTCAGGCGATGTTACCGGAGATTCTTCCCGGGTCGTCGGCTATGCCGGCCTGTTGATCAACTGAAGCACAAACTCTCTCCGTCAGTGACGGGTTTACGCGGAATTACAGAAATTGATGGTGACCAATTCACCCGTTTTCTACTAAAATCCCGACTCAGTCGTTTTTCAAACATTAAAGTATGCGTGCCAGCGGAATCGGAGTCCCGTGTTATGTCTATTGGTCGAATTTCTTTTTTAACAGTATTCGCAACCCTCATTCTATTTTCTCATTCGTTGCCGGCGGCTGATGCACCCTCGGTCGAGCTCGCGTTGACGTTCAAGCCGATCCAGACAGACATCGAAATTGAAAGCCCCGAAAAATCGGAGTATGGTCGCTGCAAAGTCGAAGTCGAGCAAAGCAAAAAGAGTTCAGGCTGGATCGTCTATGGTCCGAACGGCCAGGTTCTGAGACGCTTCGTCGATACGAACGGCGATAACGTGGTTGATCAATGGCGGTACTTCAATCGAGGACTGGAAGTCTATCGCGATATTGATGCCAACTACAATAATAAAGTGGATGGCTCGCGCTGGATGAATCTTGCCGGAACCCGCTGGGGCATCGACCAGGATGAAGATGGCGTCATCGATGAATGGAAAATGATTTCTGCAGAAGAAGTCACACGCGTCGCCATGAACGCCCTGGCAAAGAATGATATCAAGGCGTTCAAAAACCTGATGATCACGGAAGCGGAACTGACCGAGGCCGGAATTCAGAATCCCTTCGCTGACAAAATCCGTGAATCGGTTAACAGTGCAGCAAAAGATATCACAGCAATGCTTGCCAAAACAAAAATGATCACGCCGGACACCGTCTGGGTCCGTTTCGACGGGTCCATGCCGGGACTGATTCCCGCCGATGAAATCAAAACCAACAAAGATCTGCACGTCTTCGAAAATGTAATGGCCATTGTCGACACCAAAGGCAAAAGCGGACTGATTCAGTTCGGTGAACTGATTCGCGTCGGCAATGCCTGGCGGCTGACCCAGGTTCCACTGCCGATTGAAGGCGAATCCATGCAGGTCACCGAAGGCGGAATTCTGATGCAGCCGGTAGCCGGCACCAACACGTTACCCTCCAATACCACCGTCGGATTGTCCAAAGAAATGCAGGGACTTCTGGATGAACTGCAGAAACTGGATCAGAATAGCCCGACTCCCGATCAGGGCCCCCAGGCAGTCGCCCGCTATAATACCGAACGGGTTGCGATTATCGAAAAGCTGATTGCCGCTGCCAAAAATGAAGATGACCGTTCCCAGTGGACCCGGCAGATGGTCGATGGCCTGGCAGCCGCCGTACAGACGGTGGGCTACAAAGAAGGTCTCAAACAGCTGCAGGCGATTCGGGATCAGGTCCAGAAGAAATCTCAGGACCAGGATCTGATCGCCTATGTCACCTATCGCACCTTGCTGGCCGATTACAGTTCGCAGTTGCAGTCAACACAAAGTGAGCAACTTCGCGATGTGCAGACCTGGTGGCTGGAACAGCTGGAAGACTTCATCAAGAAATATCCCAACTCCGACGACGCCGCAGAAGCGATGTTGCAACTGGCGGTCACACAGGAATTCAGTGGAAAAGTGGCGGAATCCAAAAAATGGTACACCAAACTGGTCGAAAGCCATGCCAAATCCGAAGCCGGCACACGTGGTGCGGGCGCCCTGCGACGGATGAATCTGTCGGGGAATGAACTGGAATTGACTGGTAATTCACTCGCCGGAGGCAGCATCGACGTCAAGCAGTATCGGGGCAAAGCGCTGCTGGTGATTTTCTGGTCAAGCTGGTGCAAGCCCTGCACCGAAGACCTGCCACAGATCCAGGAGCTGTATAACAAATACCACAGCCAGGGATTTGACGTACTCGGTATCAACCTCGATGCGACTCCCGAACAGGCAGAAGCCTACATCAAGCAGCACAAGATTGCCTGGTCTCATATCCATGAAGAAGGCGGTCTGGAAGGTGCTCCCGCGCGTGACTTCGGCGTGATCTCACTGCCGACCATGTTCCTCGTCGACAAAACAGGGAAAGTAGTCAACCGCAGTGCCACCGTGGCAGACCTCAAGAAATCACTGCCCGGTCTGTTACAGTAGGAATGAAAATTCAGGACAGGGAGAGAATCGAGTCTCTCTCCAGTCGGCCATCATGCAGCGCAGACGCCACCAGCACGGCGTCTGCGCCCTGCTCTGCCTGGGCCCGCAGATCATCAATGCTGCGAATGCCTCCCCCCGTAATCAGTTTCAATTCCGGGTGACGGCTGCGCAGCGTCTGGCAGAGTACTCCCGTTCCGGTTCCCCGACCGGTTCCCACCAGGGCCAGGTCCAGCAGGATCAACTGCTGGATTCCCTGCTGAATGCTCAGCTCGGCAATCTCCAGTGGCTCCTTGATCTCAGCAAATGAATTACCAGGCGATGCGTGACACACAGGCTTTCCCTGCTTGAGATCCAGGCTGAAAACACTCCGTGCTGCTCCCCACTGTTGCACGAGCTTGCTCAACTCCCACGGGGAATTTAATGTTTCCAGTCCCGCCACGATCGTCATCCCCTGCCACTCCGACAATGATTGACTGTCAGCAGCACAACGCAAACCACAATCAAGCAGAATCGTAAAACCGGCTTCCAGCAGGCTCTGATACAATTCCCGATTGAGCTGCTGTTGCAGAATTGCATCCAGATCGGCAACATAAAATTCGTGGAAACCAAATTCATCCCGCAAAACACGAGCTACTTCAACGGGATTACTGGAACGCGTCAGATCGCTTTGAATCGGTTGATAAGTTTCACGCTGTCCGGCCACGCCCCGAACAACGGTTTGATTCATAATATCCAGAACCGGTATGATTTTCATATCAGACTCTCAACAGCGCGATACATTGAACAGACATGGAACCATGTGACTCCCCTGTGAACAGGACTCTGTTTACAATAACAGTTCTTAAACTAAAAGTGGATCATCCACAGATCCCAATCCCTGCATCCAGACCGAATTGAAACCACCATGCAGATAATCGAAGCAGACCTGACCAATCCGGAACATGCCCGCGCCCTGGCTTCCCTGTTAAACAGTTACGCCTGCAGTCCCGAGGGAGGCGGCAGCGAACTGTCGGCGGAGGTGCAGGACAATCTGGCGACTGCCTTAAATGCGCGTCCCGATGCCGTTGTGCTTCTGGCATATCTCGATGAGACACCGGTCGGCCTGATGACCTGTATCGAAGGTTTTTCCACCTTTGCCTGCAAGCCATTATTGAATATTCATGATGTGTATGTTTCGCCTGATTATCGCGGACAGGGAATCGCCAGCCAGTTGTTTGCGCACGCAGAAAGCATTGCGAAAACGCGGGGATGCTGTAAACTCACTCTGGAAGTCCTGCAGGGAAATACGCGTGCCCAGGCCATCTATGCCCGCCTGGGATTTTCCGGTTATGAACTCACGCCCCACATGGGGCACGCCCTGTTTTGGGTAAAGAAGCTGTCATCAGCTGTAAATTCGCTTGAATGAAAACGTCTCAAATGAAATACGATGTCGTCGGCCTGGGCACTGTCGTAGTAGACCATCTGGTGTTGCTGTCACATCATCCGGTCCAGGATGCCAAAACCAACATTATCAGTGACGCCTTTCAGATCGGCGGACCGGTGCCTACTGCCCAGGTCTTGCTGAGCCGCCTGGGGAAACAGTGTGCCTTTATCGGCAGTTGGGGCGACGACCAGTATGGGCCCCTGATTGCGGAAGATCTTGCTGCCGAAAACCTGGACCTCTCGGGCAGCCGCGCGTTGCCGGGCACCCGTTCCGGCTATGCACAGGTCTGGATTGATGAAAGCGCCAGCACCCGCACGATCGCCTGTTATCGCCCCGAACACTGGCTGCAATCAGCTGACCTCGATGAATCAATACTGACCCAGGCGCGAGCGGTTCACCTGGATGGCTGGCCTCAAACCACCTGTCTGTATGCCGCGCAGATTGCCCAACAGGCTGGCGCAAAAGTCTGCCTGGATGCCGGCTCCCTCAAACCGGGCATGGAAGAGTTAATTCCTTATCTGAATGTGATGAACTGCCCGCGACGTTTTATTTCGGAATACCTCGATACCGACGATATTCACGCCGCGGGACAAGAATTACTGCAACAGGGACCGGAACTGGTGACGATTACCGATGGCGCCAACGGTGCCTGGCTGTTTACAGATTCCGTTCGGCTGCACTGCGAGTCGCTGCCTGTCCTTTCGCTGGACACCACTGGTGCAGGCGATATCTTTTCCGGGGCACTGCTGTATGGCATTCTGGAAGACTGGCCTGTCGAGCGAACCCTGAAATTTGCCAGTATCACGGCGGCTCTGAAATGCGAGCGTCTGGGCAACCGCGATGCTTTACCGACGCTGGCTGAAATCGAAGCGGTGCTGCAGACTAAGGAGCTGCATCTTTCACGATGGGATTGATGAGCGTTCCAATCCCGCTGATTTCGATGGAGACAATGTCGCGATCTTCCAGGGTGAATTCATCGGGGGGCACAATTCCGGTCCCCGTCAGTAAAATCGCACCACTGGGGAACTCGTTCTCTTTCCCCAGCCAGCCGATCAGGTCTTCCAGATCGCGTGCCATCTCCGCGATTGTCGTTTCGCCGCGAAAGACCTCTTCGCCTTCACGTTCGATGGTGAGTTGAATCTGGGTTGCTTCCCGATTCAGAGGCTGTTCGTGCAGCAGAACACAGGGGCCCAGGCCACAACACTGTTTGTAAAATTTCGCCTGGGGCAGATAAAGCGGGTTTTCCCCTTCAATATCCCGGGCCGACATGTCATTACCGACCGTGTAGCCCACCAGTCGCAGATCGGGAGAAATGACCAGCGCCAGTTCGGGTTCAGGCACCGACCAGTCACTGTCAAAACGCACGCGAACAGGCTGATTCGGTCCGCAGACCCGGCTGGGAGTCGCTTTGAAAAACAGTTCCGGTCGATCCGCAGTATAAACCTGGTCGTAATGTGAGGCTGCCGTTTCGGACTCTTCCATTCGCGCCACCTGGCTGCGTTTGTAAGTCACTCCCGCGGCCCAGACTTCCTGGTGATCGATGGGCGCCAGAAACTCCAACTGGTTGAAAGGGACGGGAGGCAGTTCGGTATCAATCAGAAATTTTGCCAGACCGATCGGATCGGGAGCGTAGAGAATATCAGACAGCCGATGACAGTTTTCCACCTGTGACAGATCCAGAAGCTGAACTCCATTCGCTTCGACGATAGCGACATGCCGTTCTCCGTTTGACAATAAAACTTTAGCGAGTTTCATCTTCATACTTCCTTCTGGTACTGGTCTAACGCGGCGAGAGTGTTTTCCATATCTTCAGGTAATGGTGCCTCAAATTTCATCGGTTTTCCACTCTGTGGATGGAAAAATTCCAGACAAAATGCATGCAGGGCCTGACGTTCGATCAAAACGTCGTTTTCCCCTTCTGCGGCATCTGCTTCCGCCTGAGTTCCCAGGCTTTTCATATTCAAAGACTTGTGCCCGCCATACACGCGATCTGCGACAATCGAATGTCCGATATGCTGCATGTGCACCCGCAACTGGTGCGTGCGACCAGTGCGTGGTTTGAGCCGGACGTAGGAGAAGGCCTGGTACCGCTCGATGACTTCGTAGTAGGTAAATGCGTTCCGGGCATTCCCCCCTTCATCGCAGACGATCATTTTTTCCCGCGCCCGTGGGTGCACACACATGAATGTATCGATGTAATCGGTATCAAACTCCATGCGGCCCCAGACGATGGCCCGGTACTCTTTCTGCACATCTCGTTTTTCAAACTGGGCGCTCAGCTTCGCATGCACCTGGTTATCTTTAGCGACAACCATGATCCCACTCGTATTCCGGTCGAGCCGATGCACGATGCCCGGACGATACTGGCCGGCGACATCACTCAGTTTATCAAAGTGGTGCTGCAGCGCGCCCGCGAGCGTTCCGGCGTAATTTCCCTTGCCCGGATGCACGATCATATCCGAAGGCTTGTTGATGACGGCAATCCAGTCGTCTTCGTAAACGATATCGATGGGAATGTCTTCGGGAGGCAGCCGATTATCGGGCATCTCCGGCAGCCGGACCGAGACCCGATCATTCACACGCATGCGGCGGGCTGCTTTGACGGGCAGACCATTCACCAGGACCGCCTCCTGCTTGATCGCGGTTTGAAACAGAACACGCGTGTAATTCGGATACAGACGACACAGATAGTGGTCGATGCGCCAGCCATGTGCGCGAGCCTCGACCGTGATTTCAATGGGTTCGCTGGAGAGCTCTGGCGGTGACGAAAGTTCGTCGGACATTATGGTTTCTTTTCGGTCGCTGGTTCCGGGCTCGGCTTTTCAGCGGGTGCTTCGGTTTTCGTAGCTGGTTCTGGGGGAGTTGCCGGCTTCTCTTCAGGCTTGGGTTCTTCTTTCGCAGGTGCGTCAGTTTTGGGAGCTTCCGTCTTGGGCGCGTCCGACTTTGTATCGTCGGTCAGCGGAGAATTCGTCAAAGGCTCAGGGAGGCCGGGAAGACTTGGGAGACCTGGCAGATCCGGCAGCCCGGGCAGATCCTCTTTGGCATCGCCGCCTGCACCGCCGGGAGTCATCCCTGGCAGAGGCATGTTGAATCCAGGTTGCTGGCGATCACCGGGTTTGGGTGACTGCGCGTGGAACCATTTGTAAAAGCTCTGTGTGCTTTTCTGTTCGAGGGCGGCCACTTTTTCTCCCTCTTCCGGCTTCACACGCTGTTCAGCCAGCTTACGAAAGATCGAATCAGGAAATTCCTGGATCAGCTTTTTGTAAAGTTCGGTCGCTGCTTTGAGATCGCCGTCGGACATCGATTCTTCTGTCCGAGCCAGTCCAAACAGCGCCCGTTCCCGGATTTCCGATTTGGTGGAAGAGGAATCGAGCAGCTTCTGGAACTGTTCTTTCGCTTTTTCCAGATCACGATTGCCGGCACTGCGATCGGTAAATGAGTTTCGCACTCCCGACTGCAGATGACTTTCGGCAGCCTGGATCAGCGCCCAGTCTGCGACGTTTGTGCCGGGAAATTCATCGTAGACGTTTTCAAAATCTTCGGTCGAACCGGCGGCAGCCAGACGGGTCCAGGCTTCTGCTTCCTGCGAGGTCTGACTGGTTTTCCAGAAAGAATAACCAATCACCAGCACCAGCAGCACCCAGGCGATTACCAGGGCTTTGACGCCATAGGTTTCGACATAAGGTTCCGCCTGATGTACCAGTTTCCCCAGGTCATTGGTTTGCAGTTCGTGTCTATGTTCGCTCTTCATCAGAGTCTCTCGCAGTAAATATGAAACAGTCCCAAACTTATTCTCTCACAACGAGATAAACAAGTCCATCGCGCGAGTATATTGCCCCTGAATTTATGCGTCAAGCTGATCCCCCGGCTCTGGCCCGTTTCAGTGTAAAGAAATTCAGATTTTCGATTTCCAGAGCCTTAATTCGGGCCAAATCAGTCCGGGAACACGTCGAGCAGGCGAATATTACCAGCGTGTGTCCAGATTTACCGTAGTACTTTCTTCAGGCTGCCTGCAAAACAGGGATACAGGAACAACCCGACCAGCATCACCGAGTAAATCGCGATCAAGGTGAATTCCACCAGTCCCAGGTCAGCCACCAGTTCCATGCACCATGATCCCATCAGAAACAGCACGGTTGATCCCAACAGACAATAGACTTTGAACATCTGCTCCGGACGATTGACATACAACAGGAGTTTTCTCAGAGCCAGGGCAAACAGAATCAATCCTATGTTACCAGCCAGCTTCAGGAACAAAGCCAGAGGCAGCCCCAGTATTCCGGGATCAAAAAAGACCGATCCGGAAAAAATCAATTTGCAGCCAAAGCCCACCACCGCCCCGATCAGTAATCTGCGGGCACGGGTCTGCTCCGGAACCGACAGACAAAATATGCTGCCGACGAGGATCATCAGATTTCCCGAGAACCCCATGACAGGCAGAACGTTCATCACCAGCGACTGCATTTCGGTTCCAAACAGAAAATAAAGCACACCGACCGCCGCGAGAAAGACGAGCGCACTGCCATACACGACCAGATTCAATCCCCATCTGGTCTGCTTCAGCGAAGCCGGTGCTTCCCGGATCCACTGCTCACCGGAGGTCGGATCTGGACTCGATGCTGCCTCTGATTTGTGATTCATGATTTCCAGATCTCTGACTACGTACAACAAACCCGACTTTTCCCAGGCAACAGTGGAACATCTCGGCAGACCTGTGGCAAGATTTAAATTCGAAATCCCATTAGCATGACTCCGACTTACGGCAACTGTTTCTGCAGGGCCTGCAGCGTTTTCACATTCGCTGCCAGCTGCTCGGGAGTAGAATCTTCCGAGAGTGATGACTCCTTCAGCCTGGCTGTGATGTCTGTATTCCGATCTACACGAAAAAGCAACTCGGGATATGGCCCCCCTTTCGACCTTGGTTCTTCCGTTTGAATTTTCTCGTAATCGACCAGTGAAAGGACTTCCATACGTAGCAATTTTTCCTCTGAATTCTGAAGACCCCGCACATAATAGATGTTCCGCCCATCCGAGTCAGACTGCAGTTTGACTTCGTACCTTTTGATATCGTCTGTTTCAAACCGTTTATCCGGGGTCACTGTCTGCTCAGACGTGGGAATGGGCGGTGCCCCCATCAATTGTTTGAGAATTTCAGGAGAAGTCTCATTCGAAAAAAAAGTAACACTAACGTCCGCCAGCAACAAATGACCGCCGTCCCAGGGAAAGTGACCGAAACTGTCTGGTCCGTTACATAGTCTGGTTCCCAGTGGGCGCCAGTTGAAAGGATATCCCCAAGGCTGATAATTCCCTGCCACTTCACCAATCAGCCAGGTATTCTCGATGCCGTTTTCCATCTGGTCAAAGGTGACATGACTATTGCGATGTAGCTGATTGGGGTTCCCCAGATAATGAGTCAGTCCATAGCCGGTGCTGGTAAAATGTGTGTCGACTCCAAAAATCTGGTATGAGGGAATAGGAAATTCATACACCGTCCAATTATGCGGACGATCCCAAGGCTCATTAAAATCAATCATATTGTATAAAGGACTGGCATCGAGAAAGGGTATGATCATGATCATCCAGCCATGCATGGCTACTCCATCCTCGCGAATGATTCCTCCGGGGGGTAAGCATCGATGCGTTTCATGATAATTGTGCAGTGCCAAGCCGATCTGCTTCAGGTTATTCTTTGATGACGACTTGCGAGCCTCTTCGCGGGCCCGATGCACCGCCGGCAGCAGGAGGGCGAGCAACAAGAGAACGATGCCAGCAACGACTCCCAGTTCCAACCAACGTTGTCTGGTCATGTTTCAGATCCTCCCGCGGGGATACTCGGGGACCATTGGATTTTTCACACTTCTCTCATCATAGTGCCTGAAACAAGGGAGAAACAATACCCTTGTCGGGCAGAGCTTATTTGTGCAACTGTTTCTGCAGTGCCTGCAGCGTTTTCACATTCGCTGCCAGTTGCTCGGGAGTTGCCGCAGCAGCGAGGGGGGTTGCCTTGAGAGCGGCTGCGATGTCCGTGGTGGAATCGATCTCCAGTAGAAACTGCGGGCCTTTCAGATAGCTCTTCGGCTGCTTCTGTCCTTCTTCTGTCAATAAAATCTGGCTGTACACATTGAGCTTGAGTAAAACGTCAGTAGAACTGCTGAGACTTGTTGCAAAATATTCATCCCGCCCTTGAGGATCGGACTGCAGATCGATGCGGTCCCAGTGAAATTCGCCTGTCTGAAAAACTTTTTTTGGCACGGCAGTCTCTGCTTTCGTCGCGACAGGGGGTGCCGCATCGTAGCGTTGCAGCATTCGAGACGACGTCGCGTCTGTGAAGAATTTGATATGCCCGTCCGCAAACAGCAGATGCCCGCCGCCCCAGTCGGGGCGACCATAGCCGGCTGGTCCCTGGCACAGCTTTGTACCCAGCGGTCGCCAGTTGAATGGGTAACACCAGGGTTGAAAATCACCGGTCACTTCGCCGGCGAGCCAGGTAAACGACGTACCGTTTGTCATTTCTTCGAAAGTCACATCACTGTTGCGATGCAGCAGATTCGGATTTCCCATGATCTGCGTCAGGCCAAAACCGGAATCGGTAAAATGCTGTTCGACGCCGGGTACTAAAACAACGGGTAATCTCTGATCGAACACATAGCGGTTGGATGTACTCTGCCAGGAATCGTTAAAATCCAGCCAACTGTAATACGGGCTGGCGTCGAGAAACGGCATCATCATGGCGATCCAGCCCTGCATCGCGGTGTCGTCCTCGCGGATCGTTCCGCCGGGCGGCAGGCAGCGATGAGTGTCGTTGTAATTATGAAGTGCCAGGCCAATCTGCTTGAGATTATTTTTGGCAGTACTGCGGCGTGCTGCTTCACGAGCCTGAAAGATGGCCGGCATAATCAAGCCGAACGCCAGCAGCAGCAGGCCCAGAACCAGTCCGATGGAAATCCAGCGTTGCCAGGACATGACGATTTTTCCTGAAAGAAATGGGTTACACTCAAAACAGAGCTTCTATTTGAGCAGACTCTCAGGCAAATTTCCAGTGGCCTTCCCATTTGTCGGTCCAGAGGAACTGGGCCGCCAGGTGACCGTTGCGGCGGAGTTGCAGCCAGTCGAGATGATCAATGCGGCAAACGATGACGGCAAAATTTTCGTACCCCAACTGCGCTTCTTCGTCATTGGGCAGACGGTCAAACAGATAATCGGGCAGGTTCGGTTCGGGGCTCTCACTTCTGGTCCCCGGCTCAGTCACCGTAATGTAGCCGCGACGATGTTCGGGAGTGCTGTTTTCCCAACAGGTGGCTGAGACGTCATCATTCGTATGAACCGTTGCTTCTCCACGCATGCGGATCTGCACCCGCGTCGTCGCATCGTAGCTCACCCACTCCATCCAGGGAGTCTGTTCCAGTTCGCTGATCTTATCGGATCGTCGATCGGTGTAGCAGATCAGTTCCCGGCGTTCCTGCTGAATCTCCCGTAACACGACGGTCCGGACACGGGGTCGCCCCTCAGAAACGGTGGCCAGAGTTCCCAGCCGCCAGGCATGCGTCTCTGTCTCGACAGCGGCCTGCAGATGCCGCCAGGTCTGGGAGAGGATTGTGTTGACATTGGCGGGATTAAACTCAAATTCTCGGGTCATCACAGTCCAGTCTTAAAAACAGTAAGAGTCGCTCTTTTGTAATTCTGAGCCATGCAGGCGAACGGTCAAGTGAAAGTTTGGAAACTTCAGGCGCGATTGTGAGATAATACTTCGTCTTTCGGGTGATACAGGATGGCAATCGGCAGAATCACCGCCGCCAGGAACAGAAAGACATTACTCATCGGCCAGTTGATCGCGCTTAAGGCCTTGGTAAAGATGCCAAAAAACAACGCGGAAAGCACAATGCCAATCCAGTTAATCAGATTCATCGCACCAATCATTCGCCCCTTCAGCGATTTGGGGGGACGCGTCTGCAGTTCCACCTGCAGCGGTACGACAAATAGTCCCGCAAAGAACCCCAGCAGCGTAAGCACACCCCGCGCCAGCCACTCGGTCGTGCTCAGCGGAATAAATGATGCCCAAAGAGACGCATCGTTCTGCTGCAGGGTTTCGCCTGCTTCGGGAGTTGCCCACCAGCCAAAGCCTGCCATCGCCGCCAGGCAGACAACCAGTCCCCAGGCTCCGATTGTCACCAGTTTGAAGTTCACCCGCTTCCGCGACGCGCGGCCCGCTACGACACAGCCCAGTGAAATGCCCACGCCCATGCAGGCGGCCATCAGACTCGTGCGGCTTTCGCTGATGTGCAGTTGACCGATACCAAAAATGTTCACCAGCGGCTGGACGATCCCGCCGACGAACCAGAACACCGAAGAGATCAGCAGTACCGATAACAGCCGACGATCATTCCGCAGCATCCCGCGGGTTTCGGCATCAATGCCGACTGTCGAGCGGCTGAAAGGCAGACCGGGATGAGCCACCGGAGTTCGACGAACCCAGAACGAGGCAATGGTACCGATCACGGCGATGCCGATACAGAAATAACTGGTTTTCCAGAGCTGATCGGGGAAGGCCTGTTTGACAAAGCCCGCCGACGCCATGCCGAAGATGATAGCGATGAAGGTTGTCATCTGAATGATGCCGTTCGCCTGAGGCAGATCATCATCGCGGAGCATTTCAGGGAGAATACCATACTTCGCGGGGCCAAAAATCGCACTCTGCGTACTGAGTAATCCCAGAACAATCAACAGTGGTAATAAAGAGCCGGTAAAAAAAGCGGCCATCGCCAGCAGCGCAATGATGATTTCGGCAACCTTGCAGGCGATGACAATCGTCCGCTTGGTGTGACGGTCCGCATACCAGCCCCCCAGTCCGGAGAAAAACACAAACGGCAGTGCAAACACGGCGAGCGCGGTCCCCTGCTGATCATCGGTATTCAGCTGGAGCGCCTGCTGCGCACAAAACAGTAATACCAGCTGCTTATACAGATTGTCGTTGAAGGCGCCCCAGAACTGAGTGACTGTCATACCCCAGAAGGAAGAATCCTGATACAGGGGAGGTAACTCTTCCGTCTTCAATTCCGTTTCAGACACCACTTACAATCCTTGCAGAGGGGCAATAAATGCGGGAGTAGCTCCCGGGGGAGTTGCTCACTGATTTGAGTACGATCACTCAGGATGAAATCGAGCTAAACCATAGTGGCTGACCGGAATTCTGACAATGTTGATTGTTTCAAACTGCCGAATATGAACCGAATTTCATCCTCGTCTAGATCTTCAATTACCAAGTCGACCGCTATTCTACCGCATCTGCTGCTTCGGGGAGAGGAGCAGCAGACATCTGTGCGTTCCTGATGCGAACCACCGTCAATTCGTCGGAACGGCGCTTGCGGGCCAGTTGGATCACCAGGGACTGACTGCTGGCTTCCCCGTAAATCCAGAGTTCGTTGATTTTGCTTCCCGAGATACTGCGGCCGATCTGGGTGGGTGCCCCCAGTACTTTCTGGACCTGATCCCGGTTCATTCCTGCGACCACGGTTCCGTTTCGTATCGCCCTGCGGATCGGGTCATCCCGGAACTCTTTCACTTCTTCCGGATTGAGCCACTGATCTTTCTGCAGCATGAACCCCAGCCTTGCCAGCAGGACGGATGCTTCCGTCGATTTGGGATTCAGTTCCCAGGCGCGCAACAGCACTTTGGCGGCGGCCTGTTTATCGTCGGTTAACTCCATCAGATCGCGGGCCAGCCGCACTCGACCATCTGCGTCGTTGGGGTCCAGTTTTTTGCGGCGGGACTCAATCCAGTTTACCAGCGTCTGTTTTGCTTTGTCCTTATTGCCCCGCTTCTGAAATTCCTGAGACAGATCAAGCACATACTGACGCGGTAATTCTTCTACACGATTGAAATCAAAATCGAGCTGCATCTCCTGGTACTTCTGAACCAGGTCGGTTCGTTCGGGAAGTTCTTTCGCAATCGAAGTCGCGATTTCAAAGCCGTTGCTCCCCCCTTTCGCCAGATTTTTCAGAATGCCCTTGAGTACGATCTCTGCATAGAACCAGCGGAGTAACCGGTTTTGTTTGGCCTCGTCTGACTGCTTAAAGATTTCGGTCTGATTTTTCAGATACTGCTCACGTTCCTGGGGATTGTCTTTGTCCTGAGGCGTTTTCGCAATCGGGAATAGTTTCAGAAGCTGGTTGAGCAGTGGCTTCTCATCGGCTTGGGACTGTTTCTGCAACTGCTCCCATTCGAGCACGAGCGCTTCATGCTGCAGCTCGCGTGAGAGTTGCGCGGGTAGCTTAAAATCCCGCACACGGTCAGCCAGTTTGAGCAGGGTTTCCGGCTGTTTGACGATCAGCTGGTTGTACTCCGCTTTGACTCCCTTGCGGTATGTTTCCTGTGCCTGTTTTTTAAGTTCATCATCGTTATAAAAGTCCGCTCGGTTGCTGGCCCAGTCCCCCAGGGAATACCATTCACGAGGATTGGTCAGATCGATTTTCGATTCTTCAACGACGAAATGCTCCAGGTCGTCCGGCATTTTTTCCAGATCGGTAATCTTAAAAAGCAGGCGACCATTCTCCCGCGCCAGGTGGCCGGTGACCTCCACATTTTGTACGGAGTTATCCAGCCTGGGAGTCTTGCCGGCATAGTAAAACGGAATCGGGCAGTTACGAAATCGGAGCGAAAGAGAGTTGAACGTCGAGATCCGCCCTTCCAGGGTCTGCGGAACCCCAAGCAGCTTATCCCACTTTTCCCGCTGGCTGACAAAATTCTGAATGCTGCGGTCGGCGGCGCGGGAAATCGTCTGCACGCTGAATACAACCAGCAGGAGAATGACGCATCGCAGGCAGGTTTCTGTTTTCTTCATTCTGTCAGCCCCAGAAAGCGGGATTGTTGATTCAGTCTGTTTTCGACCTGCGCGCGATTCTGAAACTCATCAAACTCGATCCCCAGCTGTTTGTAAAGATCCAGATGAGACCAGAGAAAAGCGGTTTCGCCATCCAGTTCGATAATGCCGGTATCGGGGCGACTGGCATCCTGGTTGAACCCGGAGATTTGAGCTGCGAAAATAACCGGTTGTCCCGGATGCGCTTCCAGGTATTTTTCAAATGTGGGCGAAATCAGATCCAGGTAGAGTGTGTATTCATCCAGCAGTACCGGCAGGTTTAATCGATACCGCGAATGGGGAACTTTCTCCTGTGTTTCGACGGGCAGGAGTGTCGCCTCAAAGATCATCCAAGTATCCGCATAGCGCACATCGAACAGGGATTTCCAGCTGTCGAGACCCGACTGTTTGATTTGATCGACCGCTTCTTCCGCCATTTCGAACAGTGGTGACCCCGCCTGGGTATTGATCGCCAGCAACTCGCGTGATGTCTGACGGATATCATTGGCAGCCGGATCGGTACGATCCAGAACAGTTAACGCCTCGAATGCTTTCTGGTAGGCAGCGTTGGCACCGATCAGGTCTTCCTGTTCCAGCAGTTCCTGCCCGGTCTGGGTAGCTGTTTTGAGTGTTTCGCTGGCCTGCTCCATTTTGCGGCTGTGCAGAATTCCGTATCCGGTCAGTCCCACGATCAGAATGATTCCTGACAGGATCGCCCGGAACGGTGTCAATAAGCGGGTCCGGGGAGCGGGCAGTTCAAAGGGAGAGATTTCCGGTTTGGTCTCTGCCGCCGTGGTTGCCGCTGCGGAATTCGATGCTTCCTGCTTCTGCTTGTGCCGCTCCCGAAAGCGGGATACCAATGCCGAATTCATAATAAAATCGGAAAGCTGCTGCTGTTTAGGGAGTTGCTTCTTCTTTTTACGGGCCTTGGGAGCCGGATACGTGTTCCGCGGAAGGATGAAATAGCTTTCAGTGCATTGCTGACAGGCATGTCGATACGGGGCTTTACGTCGATATCCCGACAGGCTGACGCCACACACGCACACGATTTCATAAGGCTCAGGAATATCCTCCTCGCGACGCTTGCTTTTCGAAGGAATTTTCAGCCAGTCAGCCATAAAAACGATACCGGTTTTGCGTGAGGTAAGGTATTGCCCGAAACGATTTTACCCCGAATTGGAGATTAGAATTTGACTCCCCCTATTATAGGCAACCCGACAGCAGATGTCACAGGTGTCTCCGGTGGAGAGACAATGGTTCAGAAATATTGTCTGAAATTCCTCGTTTTTTCAGAAATAACAGCCCTCTTTTGACCACTACAACCGGTATTTCCGTATCCAGTCACCCTACACTTTTATTTAAGAGAATTCCCTCCTTTTGGGTAGTACCAAAAGTTTGACCGACCCGCTTTCCCAAGGTATATGCCAGTAGAAATACCATGTTTCTTTTTTGAATCATCAACGTTGATCTCACACGATTTCGGTCAGTAAGGATACTTTCCGACTCAATTCAAAAATCAAATGACGCGATTTTTTGGAGTATCAGGATGTTAACGACATCATCCCCGCAGGCGCAGATCACTCAAACAACTGGTGAGTCCTCTCTCCAGGTTACGTTACAGCCGTTAACTCATCATCTGCCACCGCTGAAATTGACCGCAGGAGAATACACGGTCGGCGCTGCCGCCACCTGCTCTATTCGGATCCAGGTCCCCGGCATTGCCGAACAACATTGCCGGATTGTGGTAGGTGAATTCGAGGTTCTGCTGAAAGCCATCGATCCCCGCATCTGGTCGAACGACCGTCCCGTGCGCCAGCTTCGTCTGACTGCCGGGATGAAGTTTTTTATCGGCCCGATTGAATTCCAGGTCGATTCCGTCGAACAGTTCACTGCCCCGGAAAATACTTCAGAGCCCGAGCCACAAACTACCGCCGACAGCCGGCAGATTGAAATTCCTGCTGAACTGAAGGAAATTGCACGCTTTCAAAACGCACTGCAGGAACGACAGAAACTGATTAAGCAGATCGAAACAGAACAGCTGGAACTGCAGAAAGAAATGCAGCAACAGGAATCCGAACTGATACGTTTGCAGCACCAGTTGGCAGAAGAGAGAGAGCAGGCAGTTCAGAACCCGCCTCAGCCACAATTTGATGCGTCTTCACGGTCATTTGACGAATCCATTCTGGAACTGGATCAGAAGCTGCAGCAACTCGACCTGCTGAAAGGTGAACTCACCCACGAGCAGACACACCTGCTTTCACAACAGAAACAGGTAGACCAGCAGCACCGGCAACTCTCGCGCTTTGAAAAGGAACTCCTGTCGAAACAGGAATCGCTGACGGAGGAATCCCGTCAACTGGCGCATGCCTGGCAGGACCTCGAAGCGCAGCAGTCCGCTACCCGCGCTGAGCTGGAAACAGAACAGGCGCACCTGGAAGCAGCAGCCCGGCTTCAGGAGCAGCAGAACCATTCTGTAAATCAGATCGAGCAGTTGAATCTTGAACGGGAGCGTCAGTTACATGAAGAACAGGGTCGGCTGGCAGAACGGGAAGCCTCACTCGCATCAGATCAGCAACGACTGCAGGATCTGGAACAGGAATTAAAACACCGGCAACAGTCTTTTACTTCCGAGCAGGAGGCACTGGCTGCACAACGTGAACAACAGACAGAACTGGAACAGCAGCAGCAACAGCTGCAGCATGACCTGGAGCAGCTGGCAGACAATCAACGGCAACTGGAAGCACAGCAGACTGAAGTTCAGCTGCAACAGGAATCACTGTCTGCAGCGCAGGCCCAAGCCGAGGCACTGCAGACGGAATCCGAGCAGAAGCGTCAGGCGCTCACAGAACTGGAAGCCGAGATTTCCGAGAGCCGGAATACGATTTCAGAACAGCAGGAACACCTGGAGCAGTTACAGTCTGAATTGAACACGCGCACGACCGGACTCGAAGCCGAACAGCAGTCACTGAAAGCAGAACGGGAAGCATTCAATCAAGAGACCGCTGCGTTTGAAGAACAGAAATTTCTCTTCGAGAAAGCCCAATCCGAATGGGAAAACGCACGTCAGGCGCTGGAAGAGGAACAGGATGAACTGAAAGCAGATCAACGGCAGCTGAATGAACAGCAGGCCAGCCTGGAACAGTACCAGGCGGAACTCGATCTTCAGAAACAGGATCTGGAAAAACGGGAACAACGGCTGATCGACCAGAAATCTGAGCTGGAATCAAAAGAGTCTGAACTTAACGAATCGAAAGACAGCCTGCTCTCAGAGACTGAAAACGCAGCAGCGCTTGAGGAATCACGGGAGAAACTCAACCAGGAACGGGAACAGCTGGCAAGTGAGCGGGCACAACTGGCGGATGAACAGGAACAGTTGAAGACCGCTCAAGCAGAGCTGGAGAGTCAACAACAGACACTGCAGGATGAACAACGTGCCTGTGCCAAGCGGGAAAAGCAGCTCGCGACTCAACAGGAAGAATTGAATTCCTTACAGGACACACTTACGAACCAGAAACAGGAACTGGAGCAGGAACTGGCGGCGTTCCAGGAATCTCAGTCTGAATTCGAACAGGCGCGTGAGCAGTTGGAAACAGACCGCGTCGATTTCTCAAATTTAAAATCAGAACTTGAAAAAGAACGTACCACCTGTGAACGTCAGCAGGAAGAAATTACGGCCCGCGCACAGGAAATCGAAGCCCGCGAAGCGGAACTGACGGCACGGGAACAGGAAGTTACCGAACTCCAGGCGGAACTGCAGTCGCAGGCAGATCAAAGTGAACCGACAGAAGCAGAGCAAGAATCGGCAGCCGCTGCGCAGGCGGAACTTCAACAGCAGCGGGAAGAAATAGAACAACTGCGAACCGAACTGGAACAGCTGCAGTCAGAACTGAAACAACGTGAAGAACAGGTAGCAAACCGGGAAGAAGAACTTCGTACGCAACAGACAGCAGCCGCTGATCAGCAAACGGCTCTGGAAGATCTGGCTCACGAAAAAGAAAAACTGGCCATGGATCATGACCAGCTGAGTATCGATCGTGAGGAAATTGCCCGCCAGAGAGATCAGTTGAAATCGAACCAGATCCAGTTTGAAAAGGATCGCGGCGAACTGGATGACCGCGAACGAATTTTAGAAATTCGTGAACAGCAGCTCGACGAGCGGGAAAGCCTGCTGGCCGAAGTCGGTTTGACAACTCCCGACAGTTCCTCTGTTGCTGATGACACTCCCCAGCACCAGGCACCTTCCGAAGAGGACGAACAAGATGAACGGTTATCCGCCGACACCGAATCGGACACACCGGCATCAGGGTCTCTGTTGCAGTCATTCATCAATGACTATGCTGAATCGGAACTCGAAGCGGAATCAGAATCCAAACCGGCGGTTCCACTGAAAACAAGCAGCCTGCTGGACTTATTCAAAGAGGACAACAAACCGGCTGCAGACGAAACCTCGACAAAGTCTCATTCCGATTCATCTCCCACCGGGCAACCGACTCAACAGGAAAACACACCAGAGCAGAGTGAACTGGATGATGCAGCAGATTCCAACTCCATCGCCAGTTATATGGAACAGCTGCTGGCACGTACCCGTGGTAAAACCGGCTCGACATATGCATCCAAACCCCATTCTTCGGCGGGGCACTCCAGTCAGAAAACAGTCACGAAAACCGCTTCCAGTTTACAGCCTCCCCCAGGCAGTCCGGAAACCGCATTACATAATTCCAGCATTACGCTGGAAGAGAAGCTGGCAACCCTGAACCAGGCCCCCGCACATCAGCAGGACAGAGACGCCGTCCGCAATGCCATGAATTCCTTCCGGGATGTCGCCAATTATTCTGCCCGCATGGCCATCGCCCGGCATTCGCTCAAACATCAGAAAACGGATCTGATCTTTAAAGGAATATTGAGCGGGCTTTGTATTCTGTTCTCTTTGATCATTTTCGGAGAAGCATACTGGGGATCCAACAGCCTGGGCATCTTCAAATGGGCCGCCCTGGCTGTCACGATCGCTTCGACGGCCCAGTTCCTGAGAGGCTGGAAGGAAGCACGCAATTTACTGTCATGTCCACTCCCTGATGAGAAAGAACAGCCAGCAGCAGCAGCAGCGTCATCTCCGGCAGAGAATCCGCCGCAAGAACAGAAGTTTTCTCTGGAGTCTCTGAATCACGATGTGGATTCCCTTTCTGAACAGTGGGCACAGTTGTCTGCAGAGGATGAACAGCTACAATCTCTGAAAGATGATCTGTTTAAAAAACCAGGACGGCAGCCACAGTCAGATGAGATCGCTCCGATTCAGGCTCCCGATTCCGAAATGGATCAAGAACCGTAAACAGCAATCCACAGACCTCATCTCACAGGAGCCGGATTGGAGACAGGGGCCTGTTTGACGGTTGCCTCTCCAGGGCTGTTGGGACCAGGTAGAATCGATTGAAAGACGCTATGGTTAAATGTGATGGGCTCTAGAAACATGCTGATTTTCTGGTGCGTCTTATTTTTGTTCGTCGCTTACCTGCTGATTCTGGGTATCAACTGGATGTCTGAACCGGCGGCCCGGCCAGGTGCCATCGACGGCAGACTCGCCCCCTGTCCCGATTCTCCCAACTGCGTCTGTTCGCAGGATCAGGACGAACAGCATCAGATTGCACCGCTGAAATATACCGGAGCGACAGCAGAGGCCCGCCAGCATCTCCTGGAGGTACTGCAGCAACAGCGGGGATGCCGGATTGTCGCCCAGGAGGACGATTACCTGCGGGCCGAATTTCGTTCTCTCGTATTTGGCTTTGTGGATGACGTTGAGTTTCTGTTCGATCCCGGTCAGAATGTAATCCAGGTCCGCTCAGCCTCCCGGATCGGTCATTCGGACCTGGGGGTGAACCGGAAACGCATCGAAACCATTCGCGTCTTATTTGCACGCGAAGCCCATGCAACTCCCGAACAATGATTCAGCCCGACTCCAATTATCTGCCCACGGCAACCATTGAAACGCTGCAGCAGCGCAGCCAGCTGCTGCGCGCGATCCGGACTTTTTTTGAATCCCGGGGATACTGGGAGGTCGAAACGCCGATCCTTTCCCGCGATACCGTGGTCGACGCCTATATCGATCCCTTTGTGACAACATGGTGCGCGACAGAGGGAACTGCTGCCGAAGGCGAACTGCGCTATCTGCAGACCTCGCCGGAATTCGCGATGAAACGATTGCTGACGGCAGGTGCCGATCAGATTTACCAGATCACACACGCGTTCCGACAGGCCGAGCGCGGCGCGATGCATAATCCGGAATTCGCCATGCTGGAATGGTATCGCCTGGGAGAAACGCATCACGACCAGATGACGTTCGTCGAAGCGCTGGTGCGCCAGATTTATGAACGGGCCACCGCCCTCTGCGACACATCCACACGCCTGGCCTTACCCGAGACACCGTTTGAACGTTTCAGTTACGAAGCCGCTTTTCTACAGTTTGCCGGTCTGTCTGCATTACATTCGACGGCAGAGCAGTTTGAGCAGGTCGCCCGCGATCGTCAGATTTCAGTCCCCTCGGAATTTGACATCAACGACTGCCAGGCCTGGCAGAACCTGCTGCTGGTGGAACTGATCGAACCGGCGCTGCGTGAGAAACGAGCCGTCTTCATCTACGATTACCCGGCCCGGCAAGCCGCCCTGGCGCGTATCCGGCAGGGTAAGGACCTGGGTCCGGAAGGGGTCGCGGAGCGTTTTGAGCTCTACCTGCACGGCGTGGAAATCTGTAACGGCTACCATGAACTGACCGATGCAGACGAGCTGCGTATACGGATCAGGCAGCAGTCTGCCATCCGAAAACAGGAGCATCGCCCTGTCCTGCCTGCAGAAAGCTATCTCCTGCAGGCTATGGAAGCAGGGTTACCCGCATGTGCAGGCACCGCGCTGGGGCTGGATCGATTGATCATGCTTGCGTTAGGCAAACAGACCCTGCAGCAAGTGATTGCGTTTCCTCTCGAACGTGCCTGACAGGTGAATTCCGATTTTGAATCACCTGCATTTCTTTTACCACTCGCCGTTCATACGTTCGCCATCATTCCGCACACACAACTGGCGGAACAGGTTGGCATCGATATTCTTTGCCATCGATTTTGCGGATCCATCGGCCAGTGCAAAGTGAATCACATCATCGTGCCAGGAACCGAAAGTCATGTGATAAGGCGCGCCGGATGACGAATGATAGGGAACCCCATCAAAGTTTTTGCCTTCATGCAAGCCGGAAGCCGGATCAACGGAACCTGCCAGTGCGCTGTGACTGTCTGCCCAGAAACCAAAGTTTCCTTCACCAAACAGAAGCGTATTGGATTCCCCATCGGGAACATCGCGAAACTTGGTTCCGCTGTTCTTTCCAAAAATGCCTCCGGTGTAGTTACCACTATAGGGTTTGATATTGGAGTACCCCTGCAGGACTCCGCCTACACCGCGATAGCTGGAGAATCCCAAACCGCGTGGACGATCAGAAGGCAGAGAAGCGCTCGGGCACATATAGCTTTCAATCCCGACCGTACTGGCGTTTTTACTGTCATCAGAAAATTTCCAGATTTCAAAATCGATGTTGATATTCGCCTGATTCATTTCACCCAGAATCAGTGCCTGCCAGCCCCACCAGGGAGAGAGTTCCCACTCGGTAAGTTGATACTGACTTGACTGACTGGTGTCCGTGTCGACCGGAATCATGGCAGGTTCACTGAAATTGACGTTGGCATTATCCGGGCCATCTATTTCTTCACCATCATCATCCAGAAGGATCTGCTGAACCCAGCCCGAGGGGAAACTGCGAAACGAACTGGCATAGTTATGAGCTGCCAGGCTGAGCTGTTTCAGGTTGTTGATACACTGTGTCCGACGGGCGCTTTCGCGGGCGCGCTGAATTGCAGGCAGCAGCATGGCTGCCAGCAGCGCGATGATGGCCATGACCACCAGAAGCTCAATCAAAGTAAATCCACGGCGGGATGAGTGCTTGGAATCTGCTACGAAGTTGCGCATCGATAACTCCCTGAATGTGATTGTCGCTACCCCAGCCTGATGCTTTGATGACGGGATCGGGTATCTGTTTTCGTGAACGAAAAGGCCTGACTCTATTATATTTTCTATACCGGTAACGCATAAGTCAATTATCAATTAACTATTTCACCGATAGATTTGTCCAGAACCTGTAAAGATCTTATTGTAATCCAAGATTCGGCTCAACGCAAATAATGCCTGAATTTCTGCCTGTTTTTCCCCAGAACCGGCATTCCGGCGGCCTGGGAAGCATATTTCGGCTCTCTTCTCTAACGGAACTTCAGCCAACAGCACTACCGATTTTTCCAGCAGCAATCGGAACAGAGCGCACAGCCTCACCTGTTTCTTACGTAAAAAACCCGCGATATAAGGGAAAAATCACAAAATGCCCGCCTGTCGACTGCCGCCTGCCCGGCTTCTGAATTTCTGCGACCTGCTGCGTGGAACACTAACAGCATAACGGACCTCGATGGCACAAAAAGTCTGATCCTCTTCGGCATTGTCTGTGTATGCTGTTTCGGCCCTGATCAAAGCTTTCCACCTTCACCCGATTCACAGACGGAAGCCACCAATGACGTTTTTCGATGTTCTGCTGTTTTTTGTCGTGTATTTCCTGGTGTATAACGTCCGCACGAACAACCAGCGCATCCGCAAACTGAAACAGGATGTGAAGCAGTTGCAGGAAAAACTCAAGACAGAGGATGGCTGAAGAAGGAATCGGTCTTGTCTCCCAGTCGCCAACGCTGCCACCAGCGCAACCCCGGTTCGAGAATGAACAGCAGCACACACTGAGCCCCCCAGAGGCTCATAAACAGCACCTGGTTCATTGTTTCTTCATAGATCGACGAATGAGGTGGTTTTGCAGGAGGATTTACGTAATGGTTGAAGTGATAGACCCCCTCCATGATCAACGTCAGGATGAGCAGACGCAGCACAAGTGATGGTCGAAACGGGCGCTCTTTCTCAATCCAGTACATGAGAGCCAAGTCTCCCGCCACCACCGGCAACCAGAGCGGAGCGAACAAAAATAACAGAATCGACGTGAAGGTGGACCCAGCCAGCATCAGGACCATAAGCACAATTGAAGTTGCGATGACCGCTGCCACCATAAAAGCGATGTAAGGCATCCGGGGGATAGCCATAAACGACTGGTACCACCGGATAAACGTCGGCTTGCGGTCCGTGAGATTCATCAATGTTACCTTACCGATTTAAACAGGAACCTGAGTTTTGAGATCGGATGATCTCCGGGTGCAACGCCACCCAGAATATTGGACTTCCAGACTGGCTGATCCCCTGTTTCGAGGAATTCTGGCAGCCATTGACTCAGGCGGAATTCAGTAACAAACATCACGGAAAAAGTAACCGATTCGCCAGTTTTTTAAGAATCGCTCCCGACCAGTTCGCCCGGCAGCAGATTATTCGCCGGCTTCCTTCACTTCCATCAGAGTCACTTCGACTCGATGAATCTGCAGATGCTCACAACCTTTGAACCAAATTTCATGGCTATTAAATCGTGCCGGTGCCATGTAACTGAAGTAAATATCCCCCGGATTATTCCGGGCATCACCACAGATGCGTGACTGACTCTGCAGTATATTTCCACATTCATCCCGCAGTCGGGCGGTCACTTGAAGTTTTCGATCACTGGATTTGCCCGGAAACACAAACGCCACACCGACGTTGAATTCGTCATCGTGACGCGATGTACTGAGAGACCGCACACGAGCCAGATCCGGAACATTCAGATTCAATTCATGAAACGTTTCTCCGGAAACCAGTAAATTCCCGACATAGATGCCTTCCCCGGGCCCATATTCTCGCGTCGGAAAAGGACCCTCTACAGAGACCATGATCTCAGGCGAACCAGCCCATACGTGTTGCGAGGCAAACAAGATAAGGAAAAACATCACAATCAATACCAAACGAAGCTCGGGGCTCTGCTGCTGCGTTTTCTGTTTTTTCCAGCCTGGTTCCATGACACAAAAATTCTTTTCTGCCTGTGATAATAAATAAGATTTCGGCGTTGAGAAACTGATCGTCAAAATCTTGACACTCTCTTTTGCTCTGAAACTCCCTGATCCTCGCGAGCAAAAAAGTAATCTCGTGACGATTAGAATTCAGATACGGGTTCTGGATGTCCATTCTGGAAAACATATTTTTCATCCTCAACCCGGTCAATCAGGTAGTCACCATCCTGAAGCGGCAAGCTCTTATTGATGGGGCTTGTTGATTTCCTGCCAGCGTTTGTAAACTTCGATGCCCGCTGCGCGGCCTTCGTAGACCATGGGCATGCTCCGCTCCTGCCAGGGCTTGCCGATCTCATCATAAAATGACTGCAGAGTGAAATAACGCCGATCGTCAACATAGAATTTCGAATAATCGTCGCGGGTGGTAATGAAGACCACCTTTTCGGGGCTGCAGTAATACATGGCCGCCAGACACATCGGGCAGGGATGCGCGAGGATATAAAAATTACAGCCGATGAAATGCTCGGTCCCCAGTTTCTGCGAGGCGGCCCGAATTGCCACCATTTCGGCGTGCGCCGTGGGATCGTGAGTCTGGGCGACCTGGTTTCCCGCCTCCGCGATGATTTCATTTTCTTTTGTAATCAGACAGGCAAACGGCCGTCCGCCCTCTTCCACATTCTGCATTGCCAGATCAATGGTTCGCTGAATAAAGTCCATTTCGCCTCCAGGGCCACGCTTGGTTAAACCTTCCGCCGATGGTTCCTCACCGCTTGTTCTGCAACCGGTCAATCCATGGTATCGCAAAAAACAGGTTTGTCACTATGTGTTAAAAGAGAATGTCATGCAGGCGGCAGTTCGTTTTTCCCTGGGTTACCCGTTCTGTTCTTAACGCATCATTCTGAATTCATCAGATTACGCCCTGTACGTAAAAAAGCCTCACTCTGACATTTCTGTCTGAGTGAGGCTTTATATAGCAAAAGGTTGGTGGTCAAGTTTTAAGAGCTTCGTCCTTCAGGTTGTTGAT